>CASEPS010000116.1 GCA_949289855.1 uncultured Erysipelotrichaceae bacterium | reverse complement strand
CCCTGACAGGCAAAAATTAAAAAAAAGATACCCCATCATGAAAGATGAAGTATCGTGAGAAGCTCAGCTTGTCAAGCCGCTTAATTTACCGGCATTGAGGATCAGAGTATCCGTAATCGTCGGCGTATAAAGAAACTTTTCTATTTCAATATGGGTGATAGTCATGCTGAAGATCTTTCAGAAATGGCAAAGAGCAGGGCTTTCAACAAAGTGACACATTCAAAGAAAGGGTTTTCCTTTCTTTTTTTGTCTGCTGAAACAAAACAAAAGGGTTGCCTTTTTGTTTTTCAGCGGCTAAACTGACAAGGCAAAGAAAGGCAGGTGGTATGTATGTCATATGACGGTAATCCCCGAAATACAAGGCTTGAAAATACATATGATGTAATGCCTCCTGTCGTTACATTACAATAGTATTTTTCATGTGCCTTCTTAGGATGACAGGAGTGTTGTTTTTAATATGCACTTTTGTCCATTTCAAAACCAACAGGATAGAAATGGAGAAGGACAATGACAAAGAAAATCTTGAAAGAATTGCTTTTAAACCGTAACTTTACAGAACTGAGGAAGGAACTTTCCAACATGAATCCGGTGGATATTGCAGAGATGCTGCGGGAGCTTGAAATTGATGAACAGTTGCTCGTTTTCCGCCTGTTGAAGAAAGATGAAGCTGCAGATGTTTTTTCAGAAATGAGTGGTGATGAACAAAAGGAACTCATCAACGGCTTCACCGACCAGGAACTTTCCGTCATCCTCGATGAGATGGATGAAGATGATCTTGCTGACATGGTGGAAGAAATGCCGGCAGGTGTTGTGGAAAGAGTTCTTGCCAGGACCAGTCCGGAAATGCGCAATGCGGTGAATCAGCTTTTGCAGTACAAAGAAGATTCTGCAGGTGCTATCATGACAACAGAATTTATAGCGTTGAAGGAAACAATGTCTGTCAAAGAGGCTTTTGACTATATCCGTGCAGTTGCGGATGAAAGGGAAGATGTCTATACATGTTACATCACAAGTGGCGCAAGAATGCTGGAAGGTGTGGTAACTGTGAAGGAAATGTTATTGAGTGGACTGGATGAACAGATTGGTACACTCATGAACCGTAATGTCATTCATGTCAGTACCACAACGGACCAGGAAGAAGCTGCCCGTCTCTTTGATAAATATAACCTCACCGCCTTACCGGTAGTGGACAACGAAGGACGACTGGTAGGCATGATCACTGTCGATGATGCGATTGATACAATGCGTGAAGAGACAAGTGAAGACTTTGAAAAGATGGCTGCCCTCAATCCAAAAGAAGAAGACTACTTCCATACTTCCATCATGGAACATGTGCGCAACCGTCTGCCATGGCTGCTCATCCTGATGTTTTCTTCCATTGCGACAGGTCTTGTCATTGAAAAATATGAATTGGCATTCCAGGCGATGCCAGCTCTTGTGGCATTAATGCCAATGCTTAGTGATACAGGTGGAAACGCTGGTTCTCAGACTTCTACCCTCATCATCCGCGGTATGGCACTTGGAGAAATCAGATTGTCAGACTTTTTGAAGGTTGTCTTCAAGGAATCAAGAATTGCCCTGATTTGTGGACTTGTGCTGGGTATTGCCAATGGATTGCGTATCTTTATCCAGTATCACAATATCGTGCTTGCTTCAATCATTGCTATTACGCTTGTACTGACGGTGATTGTGTCAAAGCTTTGTGGAGCAATTATGCCAATGCTTGCCAAGAAACTGGGTATGGACCCTGCCATCATGGCTTCTCCATTATTGACAACTGTTGTCGATGTATGTTCTGTATTCATCTATTTCAATATTGCGACCATTCTGATGGGACTTTGATCAATGCCGGTTAATTACCGGCATTTGTTTTCCCTGCTGCATGAAAAAAGGTCCCCATATTGCCCTGGGAACCAGATAGAAAGGGAATCGCGATTTAACTTATGCAAGAAGCATTTCTTTTGTGTAGGCACGCAGATCATTCTTGTTATCAAGAACAACAATGATGTTTCTCATGCCTCTTTTCAGCATTTCAGCAACCTTGCTTTCAGCACCTGCTTCTTTCATATTGACAGCTTCATTTCTGTTGAAT
>CASEPS010000115.1 GCA_949289855.1 uncultured Erysipelotrichaceae bacterium | reverse complement strand
AAGGGCAAAACGGCCATGGTTGGGGATGGCATCAATGATGCTCCGGCATTGACAAGGGCTGATACCGGTATTGCGATTGGCGCAGGTACGGATGTGGCGATTGATAGTGCAGATATTGTTCTTATGAACAGTAAACTGACCGATGTTTCGGCAGCCATCAGACTCTCAAGAGCAGTATTGAGGAACATTCATGAAAACCTGTTCTGGGCATTCTTCTACAACCTCATATGCATCCCCCTTGCGGCAGGTCTCTATGGCTGGAAGATGAGTCCGATGGTTGGCGCAGCTGCCATGTCTCTTTCCAGCGTGACGGTATGCCTGAATGCTTTGAGGCTCAACCTCTTCCATATGCATGATGCCCGTCATGATCATAAGATGAGGAAAAAGAAGAAAGCTGTGGAAACAACAGAAGAAACAAAGGACACAAGAGAAATACTGGTGCAGGGCATGATGTGTGAACATTGTGAAAATGCAGTACAGAAAGCATTGTTAAATATAGATGGTATAACAGATGTAAAGGCAGACCACGAAAGTGGTAAAGTGACATTTGTGTTTACAAAGCCAATAGATGAAGATGAAATTACGGCAAAGATAGAAGAAGCCGGATATAAAGTTGTCAATGAAATGAAGGAGGATAAGAACATGACAAAGACAATGAAGGTTACAGGTATGATGTGTGAACACTGTGAGGCAAGAGTGGAGAAAGCGCTCAATGCCATCGACGGTGTAACATCCTGCAAAGCAGACCACAATGCTAATGAGGTAAAGGTTGAACTCAGCAAAGAAGTGGATGATGCAGTGCTGAAGAAGGCTGTAGAAGATCAGGATTACACGGTTGAAGGCATCAACTAAGTTTGAAGGAAGCCAGTACAGACTGGCTTTTTTCTTTTGGTTAATGGTAAAGAATATGTATTCTTGTAAACAAAAATGCACGGGTTAAAATATCCGAATTGTACGGGTTGAGATATTCTTTTGACAGGAAACATTTCTGAAAGGTGGAGTTGTAAAGAGATTGTGAAGTAAATATTGTGTTTCGCTTTTTGTATAAATATGTGCATTCATTAACATCGATGAAAGAAAAATAATAAATAATGATAAACTGTAAACAAGAAGTGATGTGGGGCATTTCGGAAGGGAGATTTGAGATGTTAGAGGAAATTATGTCTCGTTTTTTGTATGTTCTCGCAGCAGCAATGTTTTTTGTTGGCGCCTATGTTGGCAGAGGTTCAGATTTACTGCAACTGTTTCTGGCAGTTATGTTTTCAGGTTGCACGTATGTGTTTGGCAAGTATCTGATTGAGAAAATTGCTGATCGTGCAACAGATGCTGTGGATAAAGGGCTTGACAAGATTGATCAGATGGATGACTCTGCCAAACCGAAGAAATTTCTATATAAAACATTACAGACATATGAACATGCTGAGGATTATGTAGATGAAAAGGTTCAGAGCTTTATTGATAATGTGAAAGGGAAGTTCAATAAAAAGAAATGAAAAAAGTATTGTTATCCGCCGTGGTGTGCATGATGGTATCAGGAGTAAGTGCATGCGGATCTGGTGAGAAAGTACCACTTCATATTGCCCGGTTTGAAATTGAGGAAGAAGTTGCATCAGATAGTTTTAATGGTCTGGATCTGGCTGATTTTATGAAAGATGTACAGGATGAAATTGTGGATGGGTCTGATCCGTATACGATAGCACAGGAAAAGTTAGAGACTTATTTTCAAGAGAATTATTCTGATCGCAGTACAGTTGAAATCGATGATTTCACTCTCTGGTGTGATGTATATTCTGACGAAATTGTACAGTTTGCGTATGACGATGCAGCTGGTACAAGCGGAGAAAAAAATGTCGAAATGCGCTTTAACACATAACAGGCAAGAAATCCCCCACCTCTATAGGTGGTGGGATGAATTGCTCCGGACCCGGTATTTCATATATCAAATGTAACGTCAACTTCCAATCAGTTCTAAACAGCTAAGTGTCTAAAATGTCCGAAAGTGTGATAAATATCGCATTTTCGGGCTTTTCTTTTGCCTGAAATGATGCTATAATAGCTGTATAGGTATACAGCTATGGAGGTTATTATGAAA
The DNA here is from genome assembly GCA_949289855.1 of uncultured Erysipelotrichaceae bacterium. Classification (GTDB taxonomy): domain Bacteria; phylum Bacillota_I; class Bacilli_A; order Erysipelotrichales; family Erysipelotrichaceae; genus Bulleidia. The sequence goes on along the minus strand of CASEPS010000115.1, from coordinate 642 downwards.
TGTGCTTCTGTCCCAGTCCCTGAACGTACGGTTACCGTTCGTCAGGGCAATCGTTCTTATGTTTATCTCACTACTGGTGTACAGTATTCTTCCAAGGATAAGAAGAGCCAGCCAAAGAGAGTTCTGATTGGAAAACTGGATGATAAGGGAGATCTGATTCCCAACAAGAATTACATGGAATTGTTTGGTGGTGATCTTGAACTGCCTGGTGAAAAGAGTGATTATGTGTCATTTGGCCCATATGCAGTAACAGATGCCATCTGTAAGGAGAATGGAATGAAAGAACTCCTTTCTTCTGTGTTTGAAGAAGATGGCATGAGAATTCTCGATACTGCACTGTTTATGGTGATGAGTGAAGACAACAGGATGACTTACTTTGAAGACTATGAATACAATCATGTACTGTTCTCTGACAAAGCTGTTACAGATACAAGTATTGGAAATCTGTTTTCCAGAATCAGGCCAAAGGACATTGATGCTTTTATCAAAGCGTGGGTGAAGCTACATCTTACTGACAGGAAGATTTACATAGCTTATGACTCCACAAACATGAACAGTGTTGCAGGGAATATTGAACTGGCTGAATATGGACATGCCAAAGATAATGCGGATCTTCCACAGGTGAATGTTTCTATAGGATAT
>CASEPS010000114.1 GCA_949289855.1 uncultured Erysipelotrichaceae bacterium | reverse complement strand
TGTTATGTATGCAGGACGTATTATCGAAAAGGGTAATATTGATGAGATCTTCTATGATCCTCGTCACCCATATACTTGGGGTCTTTTGGCATCGATGCCGGATACAGATACAAGCTCGACAAGACTCTTTGCGATTCCAGGTACGCCACCAAATCTTCTGGAGAAGATTCAGGGTGATGCCTTTGCGCCAAGAAATCCATATGCGATGAAGGTGGACTTTGTGGCAGAACCACCGATGTTCAATGTTGGTGGCCAGCACCGTGTCGCAAGCTGGTTGTGCGATCCTCGTGCACCACATGTTGAAATGCCAGATCAGCTCAAGGAGCGTATGGCAAAGATGAAGAAGGAGAACAGAACACATGACGCAGGCTGAAAACAGAACACCACTGCTTCATGTTGAAAACCTGAAGCAGCACTTTAGAATCAGTCGTACATTTACGACAAAAGCAGTAGATGGTATCAGTTTTGATATCTATCCGGGTGAAACCTATGGTCTTGTAGGTGAATCTGGTTCTGGTAAGTCCACGACAGGTCGTGCCATCATCCGTCTGTATACACCTACAGATGGAAAGATTGTCTTTGATGGTTATGACATCAGTGGAAAGATGGATAAGAAGACGGAGAGTTATCTCAGAACAAATATGCAGATGATTTTCCAGGATCCTATGGCATGCCTCAATCCTCGTAAGAAGGTTAAGGAAATCATTGCCCAGGGTCTTGAAATTCATCATTTGTACAAAGACCAGGCTGAACTGGATGAAAAGGTATATGCCATTCTCGATAAAGTAGGTCTTTCCAGAGAACAGGCTACCCGTTACCCACAGCAGTTCTCCGGTGGTCAGAGACAGCGCATTGGTATTGCAAGAGCACTTGTCATGAATCCAAAACTTGTCATTGCGGATGAAGCAATTTCTGCCCTTGACGTTTCCATTCAGGCACAGGTTGTCAACCTGATGAAAGACCTGCAGGATGAACTGGGCACAACATACCTGTTCATTGCCCATGACCTTTCCATGGTTAAGTACATTTCTGACAGAATTGGTGTTATGCACCTGGGGCATATTGTGGAAACCGGAACAACGGATGAAATCTTTGAAAATCCGATTCATCCATATACAAGATCACTTCTTAGTGCAATCCCACATCCAAATCCACGTGAAGAGAAGACAAGAGTAGCTCTCACATATGATAAGCAAAAAGAAGGTGTGGATTACACAAAGGGTTCTATCCACTATGTCACAGATACACATTATGTACTTGCGACAGATGAAGAGTTTGAGAAGTGGAATAACCAGGAACATACTTACTAATCCATAAGGATGACACATCATGTGTCATCCTTTTTTCTGAATTTGTGAGGGATTTTGCATTTGCTGGGTACATATATAAGTGAAGGAGGTGTCCTTTGATGAATATCATTGAAAAAGTAAAGGAACAACTGAAACTTGTATCCCCTCCCGGTACATCATGCGATAAAGATATTGCAATGGCAGTACTGATGAGAGACCCTGCCAATTTTGCATCATTGTTCAATTCCCTGCATTTCTTTAAGGAAAAGATCCGGTCGGAAGATCTTGTGGAACGGGATTCAAAGCTTGCATCATTACGTTTTGAAGACATGGAAAGGATGAAGAAGAAAGGGCAGACATTGTACAGGGATGTATTCAAAACATGGGTCGGAAAATATAAAGTGCATATGGGCATTGAAAATGCATCTGCGGGTGATCCGACACTTGCCATCAGGACATTGAATTATGATGCAACGGAATATCATATACAGATGGCGGCGAAGCAGAAAGAAAACAGGAAGAAGTGGAAAGCTGAGAAGAAAAAAGGACTTACAGAAGAAGAGTGGCTCAGAAAGTTAGAAAAGGCAGATTCCCTGGAAATGCTTGTTACAGCGGTACTCTTTACAGGAGAAGAGTGGGATTGTGCAAGGGATATCAAAGATATGATTGATGTTCCGAATGAATATGTCAGATGGAAGCCGTCGTGGACATTACAGATCATCAATCAACATGAGATGAAAAAAATACTTGCGATGAAAAGTAATGATTTGAAGTTTTTTAAGGGTGTGATAAAGTCTAGTAAAGATAGTGAAGCGATGGAGAACTTTATCAGACAGCACTGCAATACATTCGAAATCAGTCCTCAGATCGCATATATAACGGGTGTTATGACGGAAATGAAATGGCTTGAGGAACAGTACAGAAACCGAAGAAATGAAAGGAAGGAGGATGAGAATATGTGCCTGGCATTTGAAGAATGGGAAAAAAGAGCAATAACAAAAGGGATGACAGAAGGAAAAGCTGAAGGTATCAGTGAAGAAAGACGAAGAATTGTGATGGCAAAATATGCCAGGGGATATTTAGCTGTGGAAATAGCAGAGTTTCTGGAAATCGGGTTAAAGGAAGTGGAAGATATCATTACTGCAGTACGGACATGATGTTTCTGTGGCACAGGTGGATTGCTTTGTCAGGTTGAATTGCAGAAGAATCCTGAATAGGTATTGAAAATACATAATAAGAAATAAGAGTAAAGACATGTGCAGCGAAAAGAAAATGATTGAAAATATCTTTTTGTATTCAATACATAGTTTCTGATGTGCTGTGGTGGGAAAGTATTACATTAAACGTTAATACTTTGAGAAAATTGAAATTCGAATCTGCAAGGAGCTATTCCTGTGAACTACTCCGACTTATAGAAGTCGGAGCTTCCAGGAAGCTTTTGACTTCCCTTTAAGACAATATGTAAAAGCCCTCCATTAACTTGCGTGTTCGAG
>CASEPS010000113.1 GCA_949289855.1 uncultured Erysipelotrichaceae bacterium | reverse complement strand
GCGGGGTTGATATTCAAGCCTGTTCGAGCTTCTACGCAGCAAGCTGCGGGGTATTCCCCATCCCAGAACTCCTTCGCTTACGCTTCGGAGTTAATAAAAAAAAGAGCAGGTGACGGGAATCGAACCCGCGTATCAACCTTGGGAAGGTCGCATTCTGCCATTGAATTACACCTGCACTGCTTATCTATTATACCAGTTTTTACCATTTTTGTTAGAATTATTTCATGCGTGAAATCTCAGTGAATGACGCACTTGCCCTTGCGTCATGGTATACGGATAACAAACGGGCACTCCCCTGGCGGGACACGAATGATCCATATGATGTATGGCTTTCTGAAATTATGTTGCAACAAACACGGATTGAAGCTGTGCGGGAAAAGTTCATTCTCTTCAAAAAAGAACTGCCAACGATAGAAGCACTTGCCAGTTGTGAGGAAGACAGACTGATGCGCTTATGGGAAGGTCTTGGGTACTATAACCGTGCCCGCAACCTGCAGAAATGTGCAAAGGTCATACAGAGCCAATATGATGGTCATCTTCCCAATGACTATGATGCTTTGCTTTCTCTGCCTGGCATTGGTCCTTATACTGCCGGTGCAATTGCATCTATTGCCTTTTCTATTGCCGTACCTGCTGTAGATGGCAATGTTCTGCGTGTTGTTGCCCGTTATCACAAAGACATACGCGATGTCCGCGATCCACTTGTCAAAAAAGAAACAGAAGAGATGATTCAGCACTTGTTTCAACATGAAGAAGTCAGAAATGCAGCATCCCTTTTCAACCAGGGACTGATGGAACTTGGCGAAACGATCTGCCTTCCTAAAGGAACTGTTCGTTGTGATAATTGTCCATGGCACAAATCCTGTCTTGCCCACAAAGAAAAGATGGTCGATGTCATACCTTACCGCAGTGCAAACAAGGAAAGAAAAATCATCCACCGGACACTCCTAGTCATACGTGATGGAAATCGTTTCGTCCTCCATAAAAGACCAGCATCAGGACTGTTAGCAGGTTTATATGAATTCATCGGTATCGACAAAACACTTTCTGCTCATGAAGCATTGAAGGAAACAGAAAAGCTAGGTTTCCATGCCCTGCATATGAAAAAACTGCCTTCTTCCAAACATATCTTCACCCATCTTGAGTGGCATATGAACGCATATGAAATACGCTGTGAAGAAATTGAAGAACTGCCCGGTTCTGACTATATTGCCAAAGAAAAGAAGGAACTTGCCCATATGGCAGTCCCTTCCGCATTTAAAACATATCTTGACTGGTATAATCTGCGCGACTAGCTTTGTCCTGCAAACCGGACAACAGAAACAATCTGTTTCTCACTTTTGGGATGTGTGCTCTGTGGTGCAAATCCCCGGGTGTTGCGCCTTTTTGGATAAGAAGCTGCTTTCTGTGGCTTCTTTTTTCTCTCCTGTTTCCTTTGCGAAACAGCCTGTACATGTTTAACTGGTGCACTCTTTTTCTTCTTGGGAACCCTCTTCTCTTTACGGGAAGTTTTTTCTTTCTTCAAAGCCGCAAGATCCCTGAGTGTACCACCAATCCTTCTTCCATCTTCATATGTCCATGCACTTGTATTTTCGCCACCCCTGTGCATCAGAAACTGCGCTGCCTCATTCAGACTGTTGAAGAATACCGGGGCATCAAAGGAAGCTTCACCGCTGGCATGTTCATGGAGAATACCTCTGCCGGCAAGGTCATCATATAAAATGCGCATCTTCTTCATCTCACCCTGTCCATACACTTTGAATGAAGTACCCGCAAGAACTTCAATCCGTTCTGGTCCATGGAAGATGGCACGGGCATCTGTCGTTGGTGAAGAAAGGACAAGAATATCATCCCGCACAACAGCACGTTCTGTCTTTGTTTTGACATACGGATACAGACGGATAATCTTTTCTGCAAGATCATCGCAACGCTTCAGTATTGCCTCCTTGTTCCAGGTCTTCCGTTTGAGAATTTCTGTATTCATACGGATATGCAACGTCTTTGACAACACCTTCTTTTTGAAGGCAAAGTCTTCATTTCCCATCCTTGTATTATCATATGCTGAACAAAGGGTGAGATTCCCAATCAGATTGGTAATCATTGCATACTCATCCGCATTGGCAGCACCAGCATGTTTCTGCCAATAGGCATTGGGGTGCTGTGGCATAATGTGCTCAATGTTGAGATCATGGGTATCTACTCTGGCAGTTGCACCATCATGTTCTATCCTTTCAAGAACCGGTCTTATGACCATCAGTGAATAGGCATTGATTTCCCGAAGAGACGTTTTGAGCTGTTCATCCGATGGCATGGCATTTGCCTTACCACGGTTATATTCCACAAGACTCATCACCGTTATCGCATACACATCCCGGTTTGTTTTCTTCATCGTCTTCAACACCGTGCGCAAAAGACTTGGGAAGTACCTTGCCAGCGATCCATTATCCATACCACACAACGCCCTTCTTGTCAGATAACTGTCCACAAGGCGGATCACTGCCGCAAAGGAATCCCCACTGATCTCCCGATCCAGGTACATCTTTCCCATCTCCAACAGAAATGGAGCCGGAATACGGGACGCAGTCAGACGGAAAGAAGAAAGCGCCTTTTCCACCGAAGAATCCGGTGCCCCACCTTCATAAATCATATGCATCACAAGGGCATACCGGTTTATTTCCTGCAATCGTACTTCTGTTGTACCAGCACTCTTTTGCCAGAAAACCTTGAAATCTTCATAGAGATCTTTACGGCTGGAAAGAGAATATGTCTTCGCTGCAAGATAATACCGGAAGAATTCCTCCAGCCTCTGTGGCTGACCTGTCTTTTCTTCCAATG
>CASEPS010000112.1 GCA_949289855.1 uncultured Erysipelotrichaceae bacterium | reverse complement strand
ACCTATGCGCACTTGGCACAATCCTTCTTGCCGGGGACTTCATGCATCTGACAACCTCAAGGATTGCAACCCTTGAACCCTTCAGCATTTTCTTCATCCTGCTCATGTTCTACTGGATGATCCGTTACTATTACACCAGTTTCTATGACATACCTTTCAAAAAGACTCTCTTCCTGCTATTTGCCGGTGGCATTTCCATGGGACTTGCCATCAGCACAAAATGGACAGCCTGCTATTCTGCAGTAGGACTTGCCATCATCCTTTTTGCTGCATGGTCCAAGCGTTTCCAGGAATACCGCAAAGCAAAAGCTTTCCTCAAAGAAGGGAATTTCACAATCACACAACAGCAGGAAGCAGAGCACATTGTTGCTACATTTCCAAAATACTTCACCATTTCCTTTTTCCTCTGTTTCCTTTTCTACCTTCTTATTCCAGCAGTCATCTACTGGCTGAGTTATTTACCTGATCATGTCTGGAGAAATGATACATGGTCCATTGCCAATGTCTGGGAACAGAACCTCTATATGTATAACTACCATACAAATCTCAAGGCAACCCACCCTTATTCCTCTACATGGTATATGTGGTTAGTCGATGCAAGACCTATCTGGTATTACAGTGGTATACAGGAAACCGGTGTTTCCCATACCATTGCCTGCTTCTCAAATCCATTACTGACATGGGCTGGTCTTCCTGCCATCCTCTATACCGCATATTGTGCCATCCGGCACAGAAGCAGAAACGCCTTCATCATCGTTATCGGTTATCTTACTGCCCTTGGCCCATGGGTTCTGCTTGTCTCACGCTGCGTATTTGCCTATCACTTCTATCCGACAAGCATGTTTGTCATCCTTGCCATCGTCTATTGTGCAAAGAAAATCAAAGAATCAGATGAGAAACTCTTTAACAAATGGTTCCTCATCTTTACAACTGTTTATCTGTTGCTCTTCATCCTGTTTCTGCCAGTCACAGCAGGCTTTGGCACAACTGTTTCCTACATTCATTTCCTGGAGTGGTTTCCATCATGGTACTTTGGCTAAAAAAACACAGAACAAAACTGATCTTTCTGCTGTTCTCATTGTTCATTGCCTTACTCTTTTCCCTTCCTTACCTCATGAAAGATCTTTTACCAATCGAACACGACACCTTCTTTCATCTTTCACGCATTGAAGGTCTTGCCAAAGCAATCCAGAACAAAGACTTCTTGCCAGCCATCTATCCAGATAAAAACAATGGTTTTGGCTATACAAGTCCTTTGTTCTATGCGGACATTCTGCTTACACCTGCTGCCCTTCTCTACCTTGCAGGACTTCCTCTTTCTGCCACATACAAGCTGGTCATCCTTGTGGAAACAATGCTTGCCTCCTATACAGTGATGTGTCTTGTTTTCCGCATCACAAAACGAAACAGTGCAGCCTTCATTGGTGCAGCTGCCTATACATTTGCCAACTATCACATCACGGATGTCTATGTGCGTGGTGCCCTGGGAGAAGTGCAGGCAATGATCTTTCTGCCTGTACTGCTTGAAGGCATATACATTCTTCTCTATGAACAAAATGACAAAGAATGGAAATGTGCCTGCTTTGGACTTACCGCACTTGCTTTAACACACAATCTCACATTCCTTCTTTCTGTCATCCTGTGTATTATCTTCTTCCTTATACGCCTGTCATACCTTAACAAAACCACAATCATAGCAGTCTTTAAAGCAGTTATTCTTGCCTTCCTTTTCAGTGCCTTCTTCACATTACCCATGCTGGAACAGTTGTTTTCCAATGACTATTATCTTGACTACTATGGAAGCAGCAGTGATCTGGCGGATGGTGCAATGCCACTATGGAAGTACTTTGCCAACACCACCATATTTGGTTACAGTTCCAGCGCTTTATCCAAAGACCAGCAGATGCTCATCAACCCCGGTTACTTTCTGACTTTTGCCCCACTTATATACTTCTTCCTCAAAGAAAAGAAACCATTTGTTACAACATGCATGGTACTTGGTTATATCTTCCTGTTACTGCCATGTAACCTCATACCATGGGATATCCTTTTCTTCCTCCGCATTCTGCAATTTCCATGGCGCTTCATCCAGCTTGCCATGTTGTTATTAACCATACCTGCTTCCTATGCCTTCATACACATATTCCACCAGAAACCTGTGCAGATCATCGCAATTGCACTGCTGATAACTGAAGGCATATGGCATGACTTACCTGTCACAAGCAGAACATTTGGCATGACAAGTGACATGACATGGCGTGATGTTACAAATGGTGCGCTGACTGATCCCTATTATTCCGCTACCTATATGCGGGTAGAACTGGCCGGCGGGGATTATCTCCCCCTTTCTTCCCCTGATTACAGGACATTGTCACCTGTTATCATGGATGAAAACATGGAACCAACCGATATACCTTTCGAGAGACAATACAATGAACTACAAGTGACAATAAATGAAGAAGACTGCAGCAAAGAAATTGTTTTGCCATTAACATGGTATAAGGGTTATACCATCACGGATGAAACAGGCACAGAAATTTCCTGTCACCAGAATGCCTATGGTCTTGTTACATTCGCCCCTGTTTCAGCAGGTACATATACATGCACATATAAGAGCACACCACTTCGCACGATAAGCATTGCCCTTTCAGCAATTTCTTTCATTTTGTTTATCATAACAGATCTGCAGCAGAAACATTCCGCAAAAAATATGCAGAAATTTTGAGGGATTCTGGTTTTTCCTGACTACATAGTAAGTAAAAGGAGAAATCATATGAACGAAAAAGAAATCGTGAACTACTCCGACTTATAGAAGTCGGAGCTTCCTGCTTCAACCACTACTGCACTGGCTGCGATTTCTCACAACGCAGTGTCTTACACAATGTCCACA
>CASEPS010000111.1 GCA_949289855.1 uncultured Erysipelotrichaceae bacterium | reverse complement strand
TGCCTGGACAGGCTTGTATGTGAAGCGTACAGACTGGAATTCAATGGGCGTAATATGAGAAATCCGAACCTTCAGCACTAAAGTGACTGGAGCGTTCCGCTGAAGCGGAACGGCAAGCCGTCAAACCGGAACTGCCGTTCCGTTTTTCCGGACTTAGCATAAGCAATTATTGTGATTTATTAGTTCAGGATCCAACAAGGGAACCTGCCAATTATTGGGCAAATTCCAGTGGGAATGATCTGGTTTCATTTTTGTTGAAAGAAGCAGATGATATAACGAGGATGGACATGGAAAGCCTGGTAAATGGTGGAACTGTGCATAAGGATATTCATGAGGAGCTCACATACAGGGATATCAATGATTCAACAGAAAATGTATGGAGTGTGTTGTATTCAACCGGGTATCTGACAAGGACGGGCAGGAAGAATGAAGATGGTATGGAATTGAAGCTTCCAAACAAGGAAATATGCAGTTTGTTCGTGGCATTGATTGAAAAGTGGTTTAAAGATACAACCTCAAAAGATAAAGCAAGGATTGGAAAGTTTTTTGATTCCTTTGTTGCAGGAGAAACAGATGTGATAGAGGAAATGATGAATGAATATCTTTGGGAGTCAATCAGTATCCGTGATACGGCTGTGGTGAAACAGAGAAAAGAAAGTTTCTATCATGGTATGCTGCTTGGACTGTTGAAGAGCAGGGGAACAGGTGTGATCAGGTCCAATGCAGAGAGTGGGGAAGGTTTTAGTGACATCACGATTCAAATGATGAATACAGGTATAGTGATTGAAGTGAAATATGCAGAGGATGGAAAGCTTGAGAAAGCATGTGCAGAAGCAATCGCCCAGATTAAAGAAAAGCATTATGAAGAAGGCATGAAGGATAGTGGTGTGAAAGAAGTGATTGCGTATGGCATGGCATTCTATAAGAAGCGGTGTATGGTGAAGCTGGTTGATTAACCGGCTTTTTTGTTGTGTGTATGTGTCTGTTTCTGTATAATGTATCGGGAATTTTATGAAGTATGAGTAAAAGAAACAAAGAAGGTGGCAGGCTGACGGTAGTGCTTGCGGTTGTTGCAGTGTTGTTATGTGCAGCAGTACTCTTTGCGGGTGGTTTTTTACTGATGGAAAACCGCAATGGTGATAAAGCTGAAGAAACACCTGTTACAAGTGTTTCAACAGAGGTACATACATTGTCTGGCAGTGTGGAAGATGCTTCGATGAATACACTTGATATAATGGGAGAGGATGGTAAGGTTTACAGTTTTTCTTTACAGGGTGTTTCAATAGATACAGGTGAGAATGGCATTCTTGTTGGGGATCCGGTTGTTGTGACATATGAAGGTGAACTGGATGAGAACAAAGATATGCAGGATGTGAAGATTGTTTCTTTGCTTGTGAATGATCGTGAGGTTGTTATAGAAGAACCAATCGTTTCAGCAACACCTGAACCAACACCTGCAGCGACAAGTCGTACGGATGAAATATTGAATGGTATGACTCTGGAAGAAAAAGTCGGACAGATGTTTATTGCAAGGTGTCCTGAGGGTGATGCGGCAGCTTTGGTTTCACAATACCAGCCTGGTGGTTATATTTTGTTTGAACGTGATTTTACGGGTAAGACAAAAGATGCTGTCATAGCGGATATTAACAGTTATCAGTCAAATGCCAAGGTTGGCATGTTCATCGGTGTGGATGAAGAAGGTGGTATTGTAAATCGTGTCAGTACAAATCCGAATTTAAGAGGTGCACCGTTCTGGAGTCCACAGGCTTTGTATAATGAAGGTGGTTTTGAACTCATTGAGAGTGATACGGAAGAGAAGTGTGATTTGTTACATAGTCTTGGTATCAATTTGAACTTTGCGCCTGTTGCGGATGTTTCTGAAAATCCAAATGATTTTATGTATTACAGGAGTTTTGGAAGGAATGCTTCAGAGACTTCCCAGTATGTGAGTCTTGTTGTTTCAACAATGAAGAATAACAATATGGGCAGTGTGTTAAAGCACTTCCCGGGTTATGGTAACAATTCTGATACACATACTGGTATGGCATATGATAATCGTTCGTTGGATTCTTTCCGTTCTTCTGATTTCTTACCATTTAAAGCAGGCATAGAGGCGGGTGCAAGTATGGTGCTTGTTTCTCATAATGTGGTTGGTTGTATGGATGGTAATTATCCTGCTTCTCTTTCCAAACCGGTACATGACATCTTGCGTAATGAGCTTGGATATACAGGTGTCATTATGACAGATGACCTGGTGATGAATGGCATTCGTGACTTTACAGGTGATAGTGAGGCTGCAGTGCTTGCGGTAGAGGCAGGTAATGATTTGTTGTGCTGCACAGACTTTGCAACACAGATTCCAGCTGTAATCAATGCTGTTAGAAGTGGAGAGATCAGTGAAGAAAGAATTAATGAGTCAGTAAGAAGAATTCTGGATTTGAAGTTGGAGTTAGGTATTATTTCATAAGAGTCGGGCAGATGATGATCTGCCCTTTTGATTATGTATGGGTTAACAATACGCAATGTTTTTTGCCTGTATAGGTGGATGGTTACCAGCGCTCAAAAAAAGTTAACTTTTAGTCATAGGTGAAATTGAAGATAGTCGGCCTTTACAGTTAAGATACTTTTTACGTATGGGATATCAGATTGTCAGCTGTTTTCGGTTGGTGGGAGCAACTTTGCATATCATTCGAACGTTTTGTTACAGGTGAAGAAAAGTGTGGATTGATACAATCAAAGTATATTAGTTGCAACAAGCTCCATGTGTAAACCACTTTGCGGATGAACCATTTGGATGTATTTTGTCCTGTCTTCTGTCCTTTTGTTTATAGATGATGTGAATTGAATGACGCCTCTTTTTGCTGTCTGTCTATGAAAATGGGTTGTGTGTCGTGGCTTTGTGTTGTGCTTGTTATCTTTTGGTAAGGTAAATGTGGAGGTGATGAAAAATGAATGTAAAGGATAATGGAATTGTGTATTTTA
>CASEPS010000110.1 GCA_949289855.1 uncultured Erysipelotrichaceae bacterium | reverse complement strand
TAACAAATGTGAACAGAAAGATTAAGCGCTTTCAAATACGCAAGCCTATTTGTAAAGATTTGTTTCAAAAGTTGAAACGATTCCCAGTTTTCATACATGCTGCACATGACACATATGCATATCATATACACAGAGTTCAGTGAACAACGAAGGTATCCAGAACCTTCACACGATGTATTTCAAAGGGAGGAACAAATGAAAACATTAAGAAAAGCAGCTTTACTTGCCATAGCATTGCTTACCACAGCCTGTTCCACGCAACAGGCTGCAGTAACCCCAACAAGCTCAACCGAGGCTTCTGCCAGTGCAGAAACCTATGTCCCACCAGTTTCTTCTGGTTATGATGCAAAAAAGCCTGGCAGAATTGCCTATACAGCAGATGGCAATGCCCATGACCAGGATGACTGGGCAGCAACACCAGGTTCATTGTCCATTCTTGCCGCAGCTGGTCTGCAGGATGCACTTGTCCACTATGACTACAATGACAACACAGCAGATCATACAGGTGTATTCCCAATGAGCTTCACACAGGAAATGAGAGACTCTGTCACAAATGCCATATACTTCTTTGGCTATGATGTTAAAGACACCGTAGGCAAGACAACCGACAGCATTTTCTATGATGTTTCCTTATATGAACAAAATGCCATTGACCACCTTGCCTCTGAAATAGAAAAGTCCACAGAAGATGATCCACTATATATCATCCTTGGCGGACCTGCAGAAATTGTCTACCAGGCAATGGAAAAAGCAGAAAAGGGAAAAGACCACATCATGGTCATCTCCCATTCCCAATGGAATGAATGGGCAGAAGCAGATGGCACCTGGTGCAAGAGAGGTCTCAAAGATGGTCTGCATACACTAGAACAATGTGGTATTTCTACAGACAACGGAAACCTCATCCGCATTCCTGACCAGAATACCATTACCAATGGTGATGAGAAAACACCAATGTTGTGCATTACTTCCGATAAGACAAAAGAAGTTCAGACACAGGAAGACTTCAACAAACTGTATGCCGAAGCACAATGGATGAACGAAGTAGAAAACCCAGGACTCAACTACATTTATGAGAGACTTGTTGACATGACAAAAGAAGAAGATGACACCGACAAGTGTGATATGTCTGATGCTGGTATGATGCTGTATTTGTTGGATGGCTTGCAAAAGAACAATTATGCAACGCTCAAAGACTGGTATGCTGAACATGACTTCCTGAACAAAGATGCACGCCTAAACAAAACACTGACAACAGAACAGTTAAACAATGACATTCTTGAAGTACAATACCTTGACACCATTGAAGTCAAAGCAGGTGATACAGTACATCTTCCAGAAACAGTAACCGTTACACTTGGTGATAACACCACAACAAAAGAACTTACAGTCACCTGGGACACAACAGACTTCACAAAAGAAGGTACATACATCGTAAGAGGCACATTACAGACAACAGATGGCATTTCCAATACAAAGGGACATAATGCTTATCAGGTAGTAAAGGTTTCAAAATAAACAAAAGAGATTTGTGAATCGTTACTGATCAGTAACCCTCACAAGTTTCTTTTTAAAACGCACAACAAGTGGACTATACCAGTTTCTATGCGTCAGAGCAGGTTATTGGCGAAGTCCTTTTACGAGAGCACAAAACTCTTGTTCAGTTTCAACAAAATGATACGGTGCATATTCACCATATGCGGTTGGTCTGCTAATCGTTACAAGTTGTACGCCCTTATACCCAACAGCTTTGTTCAGTTCCATTTTTAATTCCGCAAGATGCTTTCCATGTGTTGTTTTCAAAGCATAACACCCATGGGCATCACGATCTTTCGCAACCAGATAACACATAATTCAACACCTCCCTAAATTCATATTCATTTCGAATAAATCCGTTTTCATATTTTTCACGCATTATTTTTCCTGTCTCTACCGGATAGTTTTTCTTATACAGGTAATCGTGAAGCCAATTATTCAGTTGTCTATCAAAAAGCGTATTAAACTGAATTTCAATAGGATAATGCCTTCCACTTTTCTGATAATATACATGAACACCTCTGTAACCATCATCCACAGCTTTACCCTTCGACATATCAGCGATTCGAAACTTTGAAGCTCCTTTATCGGTAATTAAATCATAACTATCACAGAAGGCACGAAAACCCAATATATCATTAAATACTTTCCGCGTCTGATGATCCGGATAGTAACGATCATACTTCAAAAGTATGGAATCCAAACTCTTAATCCTATAGTCAATCGCAATATCTGAAAGAATGTCCTGTTCATCCAGCCATACCGTCATAGCCATCAGTTCTGCCATTAACAAATCCTTATCAAAATAATGCAAATTCTTCTTTAATGGAATCCCCAGATGTGACTCAAATGACAATGCATCCAGAATTTCCACTGATAGACCATTCATTTTCAGCAATTGTTCATTCATAAACACACCTCACTATCTATCAGGATTCTTTTATAATGTTGCCACAGATATATATTATTATCAAGGCATATACGTAACAAGTTGAGAAGCTGTTTCACAATATCACAGTAAAGCACCCTGCTTTATTAAAAAGAACTTTATAGCGACAGTATGTTAGGTTATTGTTCTTCAAAAGAATATTACTGCACTATTTCTCACTCATCCAGGAAATAGTCATTCTTCAAATCATCGATATCTTCATAGGGAAATGTCTCTGCACATCCCTCATTTTCTTCCATAATCCGAATCATTTCCTTAACCAACCGAATGGTATTTTCACTATGGGATACATCACCATGGTAATGCACTACCTTTTCCGGATATCTTTCCTTTGTTACTTCGTCATAAATATCCGATTTCTTGTATATTTTGTACATCCCTTCAAAGAAAGAGAATTCATTATCTAATAGCCCATCAGACGGATGCAGGGATAAATGAGGGCATTGCCTTATCCAGGGCGGCAGAAATGGCACGCCTGGGGGGATGGATGAGATAGTGAAATGTATTTCTGTACCTTTTCCATTATTGATTCGCCACTATAACGATGGTTGAAACGATATTCCT
>CASEPS010000109.1 GCA_949289855.1 uncultured Erysipelotrichaceae bacterium | reverse complement strand
CACCTTACTCACAACATGATCCAACACCTGTGGGGTAACCACTACCCCACGAGTTATGATCACTTCAAAGCTTCAACCCCAACTAATTTTGGAGCGCCTATTTTTTCTGAACCATTTCATCATGCCTTCATAACTCACAAGGACTACATCTCCTTTTTCCTCTGCATATTCGATACACCCTTTAGTAAAACCACTCCTGGAAAAAAGGTAAAGAAATGTATGAGTATACGAAAACAACTGGCTTCGCCTTTCCAGTGTATCAAGGACCTGTTTGTCGACTGGTTCATTTGTCCACTTACATTCCCCAAACAAAGCAGTGTCCTTATCCTGTTCTGCCATAATATCTATTTCTTCCTGGCGTTTATTTACCGGATCATTCCCCCACCATCTGCCAATAGAAGAAAATAACACCGGACATTCACCCGCAATCATCTTTTCCCAGAGATATTGTTTTGCTATCTCTTCGAATACACTTCCCATATAGTCACTAAGGTATGGAAAAATACGTTTATACACAACATCTGCTGCCCCACGCATAATCAATGAGGCATTTTCCGGAATAAAACGATACCAGAACCTGAATAATGGATCTGCAATTTCATAAATACTTTTATTATCCGTTGCATTTCCATAAGGCATTTCTTTACGAACGATGCCAAGAGCAATGAGATTTTTCAAATAATGCGAACATACATTTGATGGCTCACCTGTTTTTGATGAAATCTTAGACATTCTGGTTGCACCATTTGCTATAGCAGAAATCAATGCATTATAAACAGCAGGTTCCCTGACTTCCTGTTTGAGTAGATTTTCTGGTTCTTCAAATATCATTGATATTGGATTTAAAAAAGTATTTTTGATATTATCCTCAATACTGACACCATCCTGTACCTGTCGCAGGTATTGTGGGGTTCCGCCATAAAGCCCATAAATATATGCTAATTGTTCATCATTAAAGCCATGATAAAACTGCGTAACCTCCCTGTATTCAAATGGTAAAATCTTCATTTGTCCGGTTCTTCTTCCATAAAGAGGAGACTTGTATGATAAGACATGGTCTTCAATATAAGACATAGAAGAACCACACAGTATTAACATCAGACGTGAAGACGCTTTATGTTCATCAATTAACATCTGCAGTGTTGAAGCAAGGCTTTTAGAAGACTTTGCAACGTAAGGGTATTCATCTATGACCAGCACCAATCTCTCTTTTTCTGCAATCTTGAATACATATTCCAAAGCTGTCTGAAAAGAACTGAAAGAAACTTCCGGGGAATCAACACTGTTATATTGCATAACACTTCTACTGAAATTATAGAGGTTTTGTTTCTCATTGCTTTCAACGCCCATAAAGTAAATGTTCTTTTTTTCTTTCAGAAACTGATTAATCAATGTTGTTTTTCCTACTCTTCTTCGCCCATAAATAACAACAAATTCAAACCTGTCACCAGCATACAACCTATTCAAAGCAGTTAATTCTTTTTCTCTTCCAACAAACATACACCACCTCATAAATATACAATCAATGTAATGCAATTTAAAAAATAGTCAAGTGCGTTTGAGTCAATTGTGGTTGAGTGCTTTTTCGTTCCGCATATTTTCCTATAACCACTCCGCAAATCTTTATTACCTGCAAATAGGAAATGTTCGACAAAAAAGACGTCGGTGCTTTACGCAGGCAGTTCTGCGCCGTGTGATTATGCCTCATTCATTTCCTGCGATCTTGCCACTGAAGTATGACAGTCACCACCATCGCTTAAACTACCATTTTCCTTATTGTGTATATGCAATAACCATTTCTGCACACAGTTGCATCAATCTTTTCTGTACCAGAAATGTATTACTCTCCTGTATGGTCAACACCTGCATAGTATTGTTTCGGTTATCATTTCTTCCAGCAAAGTACTTCTTTTTTGTCTTCATGATATTTGTCATATCAAAGTCCATTGAACCAAGCATCTGGAATTCATATGGAGAACGGAATGGCTCAACAAACAAAACAAGCTCCTGGTTTCCAGGCTGTTCAAACGCTGACCTGGTAAACACCTGTGTTCTGATTCTCTTATGGTCTTCTAGACATAACCACAAATGGAGAAAAGCAGCTGCTATAGTCTTCAGAAGACAAAATGAGAATGTCATTCACACTTCTTACATCATTCACAAATCCCTTCACTTCTTCCAAAGCATGTTTGTGATACAGCTTTTCTCTTTTCAAAAACAGCATGGCTTCTCCATGAAGCACCCATTTGCTTTTATGCATCTCAACATATTCCTTTTCCAGCTTCAAAGACTCTTTGAAAGCAGAAAAAGACTGTCTTCGGTTCAATTGTGCAATATACTTCGACACAGCAGATTTCACAACACCAGCATTCTCTGCAATAGAAGTCAATGTACTGTCAGTCACAACATCAAGATGTGTCAGAAGATATTCTGAAATTGCATAGTCAACTGAACCAGGCACAGAAGATTCATAAATACAGCGTATTTCATCAATGATATACATCACTGCTTCTTCATGTAACGCTTATAGTAATCCAGTTTCATTAACTGCAATGTCATCAAAAGAATGGTATTCCCAGTTTCTTCATCACCTTCTACTGGTAACAGTATGCCTGAGGAAAAGGCATATTCCTGTACCATTTTTTCATTTCCTGTGATGACTGACTGATGTTCATATTGCGACAGAAAATCCATATAAGAAGGATAGAAGTATTCCATGATCCTGCCAGTCAGGGAAACCGTAATAAACAATGTATCTTCATCAACACCTGGTACCACAAAGTCATGTGCTACAGGCAGTGAATACACTGGTTTTCCCATGATGATCATGTCCTCCTGATAATGTAATGAAAGACTTTCCGGAAACACTGCACCCATAATAATGACCTGTGGACTTTCATATATCATGTCATTGAGATCACGGATACTTTTCAAAAAACCATCCTTGTCAAACTCTTTCCCAGCCACAAAAGAAATACAATCAAGCAGTCTATTCTCATCTGTTTCTTCTACATGATGCAACATCTGTTCCCTTCGGACATCTATTCTCTGTAACAATGCATTCCGCAAATCATTGTATTTGTGAAACCCAAGGTACTGACAAAAGGACCGCAGCCTGTTTGTTGTGATATAACATCTTTCCGACAGTTCTTTTGCAGTCATGTCAGAAAAGGTACCGTTTGTAACAGCTTTGATGATTTCTATGGCAATTGTCATCTTCTCATCAAATGAAAAAGAACTGGTAATCAAAGACAACAACATAGACAATATCGTATTCATATGCTTCCCCTTCCCATACAGTACTACCATCTTAACAAATGTGAACAGAAAGATTAAGCGCTTTCAAATACGCAAGCCTATTTGTAAAGATTTGTTTCAAAAGTTGAAACGATTCCCAGTTTTCATACATG
>CASEPS010000108.1 GCA_949289855.1 uncultured Erysipelotrichaceae bacterium | reverse complement strand
ATTTCACCCCAAATGTCTTTGGTTAAAGTTCAATCACACCCCACGTTTTCCCCACGGGTTGGATTCACTTTCAAAACCCCAGACAGATTTGGATATTCCCTTTTTCAATTGAAAGAGACACATAAAACGCGGTAAAATTTCATTAGCAGAACATGGAGGAATAATCATGATTTTTACAATAACATTCAACCCTTCAATCGATTACATCATTCATGTACCTTCTTTTGAAAGCGGTATCATCAACCGTACGGATGATGAAAAGATCCTGCCGGGTGGAAAGGGCATCAATGTGGCAACTGTGCTGACAAACTTTGGTCACCAGTGCCTTGCCCTTGGCTTTGGCGCAGGCAGTACCGGAAAGATGCTGCGGCGGGAACTGATGGTACGTGGTATTGAAGCAGATCTTGTTGAAGCAGAGAGTGGTTTTACCCGTATCAATGTCAAGATGAAAGGTGATCCGGAAACACAGATCAATGGACAGGGACCAGTCATTTCGGAAAAGAACATGAATGACCTGTACAACCGCCTGTCCCGTTTAGCGCCAAATGACTTTGTGATTGTCAGTGGCAGTGTACCTGCTTCTTTAGGCAAGACGACATATGCAAAGATCGGTTCAATTGTCGAAAAGAGTGGTGGTCACTTTGTGGTCGATGCGGAAGGTGACCTGTTGCTGGAAACACTGGACTACCATCCATTCCTCATCAAACCAAATCTGTTGGAACTGGAAGGTGTTGCCGGAAAGAAACTCGAAAGCCAGAAGGATATTCTTGCGGCTGCACAGGAATTGCGCAAGCGTGGCGCATTGAATGTCCTTGTATCTTTAGGAAAAGATGGTGCACTTCTTGTGACCCAGGATGGTGAAGCATATAGCTGCCGGGCACCAAAGGTGGATGTCGTCAATACGGTTGGTTCTGGCGATGCTTCGGTGGCTGGTTTTATCAGTGGTTATCTGGAGACACGGTCCATGACCAGGGCACTCATGAAGGCTGTTGCGGCTGGCAGTGCATCTGCCGCAAGTGAAGAACTTGCAACAAAAGAAGAAACAGAGAAGCTGATGGCTTCTATCCGTATAGAAAAGGCAGGGGAATAAGATGACAAAGAAATATGATGTTGCTGCACTTGGCGAATTACTGATTGATTTTACCGATAGTGGACTTTCTGAACAGGGTAATCCTGTTCTTGAAGCAAATCCAGGTGGAGCACCATGCAATGTGCTCTCCATGCTTGCCAATCTTGGCCGAAAGACCGTCTTCCTTGGCAAGGTAGGGGATGATGGCTTTGGTCATATGCTTGATACTGCCATCAAAGAACAGGGCATTGATGATGCCGGATTGCAGTTTGATGACAAGATTCATACCACACTTGCCCTTGTCTTAAAGAAAGCGGATGGTGACAGAGACTTCTCCTTCTATCGCAATCCTGGTGCGGATATTATGCTTAGTGAAGATGAAGTGGATGAGGAGCTGATTAAGAATTCAGCCATCTTTCATTTTGGTTCACTTTCTTTGACAGATGAACCAGTACGCAGTGCAACCCATAAAGCAATCCGTATTGCAAAGGAAAATGGACTTCTTATCTCTCTTGACCCAAATCTGCGTGAACCGCTTTGGAATACACTTGACGAGGCGAAGGTACAGATTGACTGGGCTTTGCGCCAGGCAGATATTCTCAAGATTTCGGATAATGAAATCCAGTGGTTTACCGGTCTTGAAGACTTTGATGCAGGGATTGCAAAACTGCAGGAAGACTATCCGCAGCTGCAGCTGATCTGCCTTTCACTAGGTGCAGATGGAAGTCGTGCCTATACAAAGGATGCCAGTGCCTTTATGCCAGCTTACCTGCAGGAAGGTACGATTGAAACAACGGGTGCTGGTGATACATTCTGCGCATGTATGCTTGATGCTGTGCTGGAAAATGGCATAGATGGTCTCAATGATGCGCATAAACTACAGGATATGTTAAGAAGGGCAAATGCGGCTGCATCTCTTGTCACAACAAGAAAAGGCGCATTGCGTGTGATGCCACATGTGGAGGAAATTGAACAATTCCTGAAGACAAGATAAGGGGGTGCCTTATGGAAAAGGTGCGTGTCTATAACTTTGCGGCAGGGCCATCCTGTCTGCCTCTTGCGGTTCTCTTAAAGGCGCAAAAAGAATTATTGAATTATGAAGGAACAGGGATGTCGGTGATGGAGATGAGTCACCGCTCTCCTGTTTTTTCAAAAATCATCCATCATGCGGAAAACGCATGCCGCAAGCTGTTACATATTCCGGATGACTATGCCGTTTTGTTTCTGCAGGGTGGGGCTTCAACACAATTTTCCATGGTGCCACTCAACCTGATGAACAAAAACAAGAAGGCAGACTATATCATCACCGGCAATTTTTCCAATATTGCCACGACCGAAGCAAAGAAATATGGAGATGTACATGTTGCTTATGATGGAACAGTGAATCACTTTATCCATATTCCAACACAGGATGAACTTTCTTTATCGGCTGATGCGGACTATGTGCACTATTGTGCAAATAATACGATTTATGGGACACAATGGCACTATGTACCGGATACCCATGGTGTGCCACTAGTGGCGGATGTGTCGAGTTGTATTGCTTCAGAACCAATAGATGTGACAAAGTTTGCATTGTTATATGCCGGGGCACAGAAGAACCTTTCTCCTGCTGGACTCACCATTGTCATCATGAGAAAAGATATGGCAGGTCATGAACAATCCATCACACCACTCATGCTTTCCTATCAGCGGATGATCGATAAAGAAAGCATGTACAACACACCACCATGTTTTCAGATCTATATGTTTTCTCTCATGATGGACTGGTTATTGGAACAGGGGGGAGTAGAAGAGATGGCAAAGCGCAATAAAGAGAAAGCGGACCTTCTCTACCATACCCTTGAACAATACCCAGTCTACAGACTTCATGCAGAAAAGGATTCCAGGTCAACGATGAATGTGACATTCCGTACAGGGGATGAGAAACTCGATGCCCTGTTTGTTGAAGAGGCAAAGAAGGAAGGACTTGTCAATTTGAAGGGACATCGTCTGACCGGTGGGATGCGCGCTTCCCTTTACAATGCCATGGATATCGATGGTGTAAAGACACTATGTACATTTGTTGAGAAGTTTGCACGTGAATATGGAGGACAAAGCCATGTACAAGGTTAAGCTGTTGAACAACATTTCTTCTTCCGCAAAGGAAATCCTGCGGGAACCAGATTATCAGATTGGAGAAGCTATTGAAAACCCGGATGCCTTATTTGTGAGGGCTACCGATTTACACAACTATGACTTCAATCCGGAACTGTTATGTATTGGCAGGGCTGGTATTGGAGTCAATTCCATTCCCCTTGATACATGTACAGAGAAGGGTATTGTTGTCTTCAATACACCGGGTGGGAATGCCAATGGTGTCAAGGAATTGTTTCTGCTTGCCTTAG
>CASEPS010000107.1 GCA_949289855.1 uncultured Erysipelotrichaceae bacterium | reverse complement strand
GCGGGGTTGATATTCAAGCCTGTTCGAGCTTCTACGCAGCAAGCTGCGGGGTATTCCCCATCCCAGAACTCCTTCGCTTACGCTTCGGAGTTAATAAAACACTATGTATGTTACCGTCGTATGCATCCTGTACGACGGTTTTTTCTATTGTTTGCATTTCATTGCTAAGTCCGGTAATATGCATGAAAGCTGGTGCTATACTTAGTTTGACCAATGACATTTCATTGACAAGGAGACAATACATAATAAAATTTTCTGTGCATGACAACACACTCACGATTCGCCGGCAGGGAGAAACCCTGTCCATCATTCCATGGGGCAATGATGCCTTCCGCATCAGGGCTACCATGTATCCATCCTTCACGGACCATGACTGGGCATTAACAAGCCATCCGGAAAGCAAAGCAGAAATCACAACGACTGAAAACAGTGCCACCGTCACAAACGGGAATCTGAAGGTAACTGTGAATGAATCTCTCGTATTGACTTTCTACCGCAATGACAAAGTCATTCTCAGAGAATATTTCCGTAATTATGATGGCACCATTTCCAAAGAGAGCCGCTGTATGAAATATACTGGAAGACGCTACCAGCCACATACTGGAGGAGATTATCGTCTTACGGTCAGATTTGATGCCAATGATGGCGAAAAGATCTTTGGTATGGGGCAATACCAGCAGAAGGAAACAAACCTCAAAGGATGTGTGCTGGACCTTGAACAGCGTAACTCTCAGGTTTCTGTTCCTTTTTATGTCTCTTCTCTTGGCTATGGATTCCTGTGGAATAACCCTGCTGTAGGCAGAGTTACTTTTGGCAATAACATCACAGAATGGATTGCGGAAGCAACCAAAGAAATGGATTACTGGATTACCGCAAAGGATACACCAAAAGATATTCTTTCTTCTTATACAGATGTGACTGGTCGGGCACCTGCCTTCCCGGATGACCTTTTAGGTTTGTGGCAGTGCCGTCTTCGTTACCGTTCACAACAGGAAGTCATGGATGTGATTCATAAAGCAGATGAAAAGCATGTACCAATTGATATGATCGTTATCGACTTCTTTCATTGGCCTTACCAGGGTGACTGGAAATTTGACCCTGTCTATTGGCCAGACCCAAAGGCAATGATTGAGGAATGTCATAAGCGTGGTATCAAGGTTTGTGTCTCTGTGTGGCCTTCTGTTGATAAGCGCAGTGAAAACTTCAATGAAGCTTATGAAAATGGTCTTTTGATCCGCACTGAAAAAGGTGCAACACAGACCTATGAATACCAGGGAGACTGTTTGGAAATCGATGCAACAAATCCGGAAACACGTGCCTTTATCTGGGAAAAGTGCAAAAAGAACTACTTTGACCTTGGCATTGATGCCTTCTGGCTCGACAATGCGGAACCTGACTATACCGTCTATGACTTTGATAACTACCGCTACTACCTTGGTACAGCACTTTCCTGTTCCAACATCTACCCACAGTACTACAGCCGTGCATTCTATGAAAATGAGAAAGCACTTGGCAAAGAAGACATTGTTTCTCTGACACGTTCCTGCTGGGCTGGTTCCCAGAAATATGGCAATGTTGTCTGGTCTGGTGATGTACCTTCTACATTCGAATCTTTCCGTGATCAGCTGCAGTGTGGTATCAATATGGGACTTGCCGGTATTCCATGGTGGACAAGTGACACTGGTGGCTTTATGACCGATGACTGGCAGAGCAAGTCATTCAAGGAACTGCTCGTCCGTTGGTTTGAATTCAGCACATTCTCACCAGTACTCAGAATGCATGGTGACCGTGGTCCACATGACATTCCACCTCTGGATGACCGTGATTGGGGTGGAGGTTATCTCTATACCGGACATGAAAATGAAATCTGGTCCTATGGTGAAGATGTGGAAAAGATCTTCCGCAAGTATCTCGACATCCGTGAACAGCTGAAACCATATCTCAAAGAACTGTTCAAAGAAGCAGAAAGAACAGGTGCACCACTTCTTCGCGCAATGTTCTATGAATTCCCGGATGATGCAAAGTGCTGGGACGTCTATGACCAGTATATGTTAGGAGACAAGTACCTCGTCGCACCTGTCATGACAGAAAACACAGTACAAAGAGATGTCTATCTCCCAGAAGGCACATGGACATTTGATGGAAAGACATATACCGGTGGAAAGACATATACTATAGATGCTCCAATCGATGTCATTCCGGTATTCGAAAGAAAATGACACAACTTGCCAAAGATTACCTGCAAAAGATAGAAACCTATGGCAAATGCCATGATGCAGCAATGTTGAGTCATTGCTGCAAAGAAGCATATCAGGAATATCGCAATGGCAGATTGTCGGAAGAAGAATATGAAAAGATCTATGTTCTTTGTATGACATATGCTTATCCACGATGAATGAAAGGTACCTGAAATTCAGGTGCCTTTTTACATGCATTGTGAGCATAAGCAAGTTACACAAAAAGGCACACGAAGTGCCTCTCTGTCAAGCCTTCAATGAAGAAATGATTTCCTCAACTTCCTTTTCTTCTATGACAAGAATATCTGCTATGGAACCAGCTGAAAAACCTCTGCCATGCATCGAAAGAACATTTCTCTTACGCTCTTCACTGACACCTTCAACTCTGCCTTCAGCCTTTCCTTCTGCTTTGCCTGCCATTCTGGCTTCTTTTTCCCATTCTTCAAATGCAAGACACATATTCTCACTCTCCTTCCATTCATCTCTTCTTTCCTGAAACTGATCTTCCAGCCACTTCGTATTTGTGATTACACCTGTGATGTAACCAATCTGTGGACTGATATACACACCCTTGAACCTGGTTGTGATCAGTTCTTTCATCTTTTGTTTGTCTTTACCATACTTTACCACAATCATGAAAAACTTCATATCATTGTTGTCCATGTTCATGATTTCTTCATCTGACATTGTATGGGGATCAATGATTTTTACCGGCCATGTTGGTACTTCTTTCATGAACCCATCTGGCATTTCAAACATCTCACTGAGGTTCCTTGCACAATCCCATTCTTCTCCAATGAATAGCACAGCAGTTTTGATTGGCACAATTTTATTCTGTTTCTTGAATATGTCCATAAATTCCCCTGAAGTCAGTCCCACTGGCGAATGGAGATGTCCATCTTCATCTGTCCATGCATTTATGTTCAAATCTCTGACCGCATTCGCCTGCCTGTCATAATTAGCACTGTCATAATTCAATGACCTCACAGGCATGGTTGGCATAGCCTGCGACTGACCTTCTATGCCAAGCATCACCGATACCCTTCAGGCCACAGCTTCAGAATATCCCGGTACAGTGTCTGCCCTTTCTTCACCATCTCTTCGAGTATTGAAAATCGCAATGTGGATATCCGGGAATCCATTTCCACAAGTTCTTCAGGACGAATCTTATCTTCAAATAAATCCAGATAATTGAACAGTGCCCCAAAGTTGTACGGATTGGAAAGAAGAATTACTATGCAGACATCTTTCTGCCGGGAAGTACCCGATGGCTCTGTATCGTTCAAAAAATCTTTTCCCGGGGAATTCATTACACTATCAGTGTTCATAACTAACACCTCCTTCACTTTATATGTACCCAGAAAAGTGGAAATGCCTCACATTTTCTTCATAAAATTTGTTGAGCAGAAAAAAAGCGCCTTGTGTATTGATACACAAAGCGCAATAATCGTGCTATTTCTTCCAGCTGAGAATTCTTTTCTTCATACCTTCTATATCCAGAACACCATGCGCAAAGCCTTTACGCACAAGTTCTGATGGTACATACTGGTCATATTTTTCAAATACCGGTACTTCTTCAGGATAGACAAGGTCAATAGGATCAAATTCCTTTTTCGCTTCTTCATGGAGAATTTCAAAGAATTCTTCTTTGTTCACCTGCATGGTGAACTGAATATAGTATGGTCTTACACTGGTGAGACCTTTGAGACCAAGTCTTTCTCTGCATTTGATCTTAAGGAATCGTTCCATG
>CASEPS010000106.1 GCA_949289855.1 uncultured Erysipelotrichaceae bacterium | reverse complement strand
ACAACAGGAACAGAGACATTAGGGAATCCACAGGTAACCAAGAGCGTAACAGGCGCACCGGCAACAGAGGAGTTCCAGTTCACACTGAAGCTGACATCTGGTAATGCGGATGGCGTCAGCGGACTTGGCGAAGGCAACGTGATCACAGCCTCTACAACAGGACTGACAGGAGAAGGAGCAGCAAACCAGGCAACAGTAGACTTTGGACAGCTGACCTTCACAAAGACAGGTGACTATACCTTCGAGGTAGTAGAAGATACGACAACAACAGCAACAGGCTGGACATACGACAATAGTCCAAGAACAATCACAATCACATATCATGTGACTGATGAGGGATTTGACGGACAGCTTGACGCAACAGTTGAAGGAAACAATCCGACTGTGGTAAACAACTATGAAGCTGGATCTACGTCTTTTGTGACAACTGACTTCCATTTCACCAAGTCATTTACTGGTCGTGATTGGAATGAAAAAGACATTTTCACATTCAGGTTGTCTGCTGCTGATGGCACACCAATGCCAGAAGGATCTGTTTCAGATGGCAATGGTAATGTAGTTAAGGACATTCTTGTTACAGCTCCAGCCGAAGGTACGGATGCTGCGGTTGACTTTGGTTCTATTCAGTACAGCTATTCTCAGGTAGGCGTATATACATATTCTATTACTGAGATTGCTCCTGAAGGTGCTGTGAATAATATGCTGAATGGCATTAAATATGACACAACGCCAAGAACAATTACAGTTACTGTTACCGATCTTGATTCTGAAGGTAATCATACAGGTCAGGTTAGTGCATCTGTTACTAATGTTAATGGTTCTAGCAATTTCACAAATATATATGAAACAGGAACTGTTAACTATGATGCTACTGTAGGTCTTGCAATAGAGAAGAATCTGACAGGTCACGATATTGTCGGAGATATGTTTGGATTCACGCTGGCTGCAATGAATGATAATGCGTTGAACCTGTTAAATGGTAATGCTGTGGTTGTTAATACAACTGGTGCTGAACTTGTTAATGGTGTATCATCACAGCTCATTCCTGTGACGACAGGCGAAAATGGATTTGTGTTCACAAAGGACAACACTGGCGAATACACATTCGATGTATCTGAAACCAAGGGTGGAGACGTAGAAGGTTATATAAATGACACAAATGTATACCATGTCAGAATTGTCTCCAGCGATGATGGTAACGGTTCGCTGACAGTTAATACATATGTTTCTGATGACGGTTCTACTTATGATGGTGAAGTGCTTGTTAACAGTGTGACATCTGCTTCTCAGACTAGAACTGCATCTAATGTGGTGCTTACTTTCAATAACACCTATAAAGGCGAAGGCACACTTGGTGGAGATGGCGAAGGTTCAGTACGTATTGAGGCAACGAAGGCTCTGGCTAACAGAGATCTTGTTGAAGGTGAATTTACATTTGAAGTAGTCAATGCGAATGCAAAGGATACTGTTCTGTCAACTGGCAAAAATGCCGCTGATGGTACTATAACCTTTACACCAATTGCGTACACAACAGATGGAATGCTTGTAGATGTAAGTAATGGTCTTGCTACGCTTGGTTCTATCACAGATGAAAGTGGAGTTGTTCATAGAACATTCACCTATCAGTATGAAGTCAGCGAAACTGGTACATTGCCAGATGGTGTGACTCCAGATGATACAACTGCTAATGCAGGTGTGTACAGTATCAAAGTTGTTCTTACCGACAACAATGATGGTACTTATGCAGTAGAAGTGGTTTATCCAGAAGGTATTACAAACCTTGAGTTTGAGAATACATATGGCAAAGATGCATCTGCCGAACTGAATCTCAATGGTGAAAAGATATACAAAGTAGTTGGAACCGACAATGCTCCGGATATCACAGGAAAGTACACATTCACTATTACTGCAGAAGAAGGTACACCAATGCCTGAAAGGATAGAGGTTGTCAATGATAAAGCAGGTAATGTGGATTTCGGCAAAGCTACATACACGATGGAAAATGTATTTGGTGAAGAAAGTGTCGGTGAAGAAGGTGTAGTTACACTACCCGATGGAAGTGAATTACGTTCAAAGACTTTCACTTACACCGTAACTGAAAATGGCGAAATCGCAGGTGTCAAAAATGATGCTGAACCGATCAAGACATTCACAGTAACGGTTTATGACAATGGAGATGGAACAATTTCGTTTGATTCTTCTTCCGAGTCTACAAACATGAGGTTCAGCTACACGAATACATATTCTGTTCAGCCTGTTTCTGATGAGCCGACTGGTGAAGGCGCACTGACAATGACAAAGAATCTCAGTGGCAGGGCGATGAATGCTGGTGAGTTCGTATTCCAGATGACAGATCTTGAAACAAAGGATGTCTATGAAGGAACGAACAACGCAGACGGATCTGTCTCCTTCCCAGCAATTACATTCACTGAAACTGGTGTCAAGGAATTTGAGGTGAAGGAAGTTGTGAATAATCTTGGTGGTGTTGCTTATGATGTCAACTCATTCAAGGTGAAAGCAACTGTCACAGATAACCAGGATGGTTCGCTTTCTGTGGCATGGAGTAGCGATTCTGAAATCGTCTTCAACAATTCTTACGCTGCAGATCCAGCAAATATTACGATCGGTGCTGTCAAGGTGTTGAGTGGCCGCGATCTGGCGGAAAATGAATTCACATTCAGACTCACTGATGAACAGGACAATGTAGTTGAAGAAGTGAAGAATGACGCTAATGGTGGAGTCATCTTTAGTGAGATGAAGTTCGATGCAGTTGGTGAATATACATACACTGTATCTGAAGTTAAAGGTGACGATAAAGACATCACTTATGATGAATCGGTTTACAAGATTACTGTAAATGTTACGGATGATCTTGTTGGGCAGCTTCATGCTGAGACAACTATCGCCAAAGATGGCGAGGTGGTTGATGGAATTGTATTCTCCAACACCTACACAGAACCTGAAAAACCTGTAGAACCAACAGGTCCATCAACTGGTGTATGGACAAATCCTGCTCCATTTGCAGTGACATTCACGGCATCTATTGTCGCAATTCTCGCAATTCTTTATAGAAGATTGCACTAAAACTGGCTAAAACAGTACACGTTACTGTTTTAGATAAGACAGTATTCCCACATACTGTCAGGATTGCCCTGGCTGTGTACACCATACGCAGCCGGGGTTTTATGTTCAAAAATCCAAATCCCATAGATTTTATGCGGTTTTTATTGACGGAAAGGCAATGAAATATTAATATCATAGGGCACAGCGCTTTTATTGTGCTTACATGCGTGGGAGGATGAGTATCCGTTAGACCACAGCATGTGGAACTTTCAGAAAAGGAGGAAAGCCACATGGCAAAGAAGAAGATCGCAAAGATTTCCAAACTTCAGTTTCCGGCAGGCGGCGCTAAACCGGGACCAGCTCTTGCTGCTGCAGGCATCAACATGCCTAAGTTCTGCACAGAGTTCAACGACAAGACAAAGGACAGAAAGGGTGACATCGTTCCTGTCATCATTACAGCGTATGAAGACAAGAGCTTCGATTTCGTTCTGAAGACAACTCCAGCTGCTGTTCTCTTACTTAAGGCTGCTGGTATCTCCAAGGGTTCTGGTACACCGAAGACTGTCAAGGTAGGCAAGATCACAAAGGCTCAGCTCATGGAAATTGCTGAGTACAAGATGCCTGACCTCAGCGCAAATGATGTAGATGCTGCTGCAAAGATTATCGCAGGTACTGCAAGAAACATGGGTATTGAAGTAGAAGGGATGGATAACTAATTATGGCAGGAAAGAAGTATAACGAAGCCAAGAAGCTGGTTGACCGTTCCAAGCTCTACAGCTACACAGAGGCTATTGAACTCGCTAAGAAGACAAATGTTGCTAAATTCGATGCTTCCGTCGAAGTCAGCTTCTATCTGAATGTTGACCCTCGTCAGGCATCCCAGAACATCCGTGGTGCTATGGTTCTTCCTAACGGCACAGGTCGTTCCCAGAGAATCCTTGTTATCACACAGGGTGCCAAGGTTGAAGAAGCTAAGGCAGCAGGTGCAGACATCGTCGGTGGTACAGAGATTCTCGAAGACATCCAGAAGGGTTGGATGGACTTCGACATCATCGTTGCTACACCGGATATGATGGGTCAGCTCGGTCGTCTTGGTAAGATCCTCGGTCCTCGTGGTCTTATGCCAAACCCTAAGACTGGTACTGTTACAATGAACATTGCACAGGCAGTCGATGAAATCAAGAAGGGTAAGGTTGAATACCGTGTTGACAAGGATGGCAATATCAATGTCATGATCGGTAAGTGCAGCTTCACAGCTGAAGCACTCGAGGCTAACTACAAGGCTCTGTATGATCAGATCGTTAAGGTTAAGCCTTCTATAAGCCTTCTACAGTCAAGGGCACATATATCAAGGGAATCACAGTTTCCACAACTATGGGTCCTGGCATCAGAGTTTCTGCTGAATAACTTTGCAAAATCGTCTGGTTCTGATGAATCAGACTTTTTTTATTTTTCTTTGAGAAATTTTGAGGAATTTTCAATTTACCGGGAATAACAATAGTAAAAGGAGAATGGAAAATGACAAAACAAGTTTCTCAAATCTCTGAAGACATTAGCAAATCACAAACCATGGTACAGTATGATCAGTACGCAAAGAACTTATTGTCTTATGCATGTCTGCAGGCATGGATCCTGAAAGGATTTACCAGTGAATTTCACAGCTGGCCTGTGCACAAAATCTGTTCCATTCTGACGGGAAAGAAAATGAAAGGCATTGTGTTGGATGGTGAAAGCAAAATTCAAATGCTAAAAACAAGAGATGAAGTGATTGGGCAGCGCGATATCGAATTTGACACATACTATGGTGTGACTGTGCCGGGAGCCAATGCAAAAATCCATGTAAATGTGGAATTGCAAAAAAAGCCAAAAATGAAAAGCTGGTTGCGGAAAAGAGGATGGTATTATGTGAGCCGGCTGACTACCAGGCAGAGTGGTATTGTTTTCGATAAAGCACACTATGAAAAAATAGAGAAGGTGTATTCTATCTGGATCGTGGGAGGGAAACGGAAAAAGAGCATGGTTGAACGATATGCACTTCGAAGTGAAAATGATTCACTGAA
Organism: uncultured Erysipelotrichaceae bacterium; assembly: GCA_949289855.1. Classification (GTDB taxonomy): domain Bacteria; phylum Bacillota_I; class Bacilli_A; order Erysipelotrichales; family Erysipelotrichaceae; genus Bulleidia. The sequence continues at coordinate 1,358 of CASEPS010000106.1, read as the reverse complement.
TGTCATGGAACTGATCATTGTATACCTTGGCGATGCAGAGGATACAAGTGTTTCTCCAATCGAACAATTGCTTAATGCCCTGTTTTCTGCTACTATCAGTATAGAAAAGAAGAAAAAGCTATTGCGTGATCAATTTCATATTGAGATGAATACAGACATGGGAAGGACGGTAGAGAGTATGTGCAATCTTTCAGTATCATTTTTCGAAGATGGAAAAGAAGCAGGTTATAAAGAAGGTAGAAAAGAAGGTATAAAGAAAGGACGTAAGGAAGGTCATACTGAAGGCTTCAAAGAAGCAAAAAGAGAAGTTGCTATCATCCTTGCGTCGGAAGGTTTTTCTCCAGAACATATTGCACGCCTGCTCAAAACAGACTCAAAGCAAGTGAGAGGGTGGATGCGAATTAAGGTGAATTAATAACAGGGACGCGTAGGCGTCTTTTGTTTTGTAAGAGTATAATGATACAGAGGTGATTGTTATGCTTGAAAAACAGAGAATTGAACATGTGTTGAATGGTCTTGAAGCAGATATGGTGCTTGTCAGTGACCCTTATTCCATTTTGTATCTCACAGGGAAAAAGTTTTCTCCAGGTGAGAGGTTTATTGGCCTGCTTTTGTCAAAGGAGAAAGAACCAGTGCTTTATGTAAACAGTCTTTTCCGCTTTGCAGAAGACCTTGGTGTACGGGTAGTGTATTACAATGACACAGATGATGTTGCACAAGTTCTGATGAAGGACATTGATAAGGAAGGTGTGCTTGGGGTAGACAAGATACTTCCAGCAAGGTTTCTTCTTCCACTGATGGAAAGAGGTGCCGCAAAGAAGTTTGTGAATGGTTCACTGGCTGTAGACCTTGCAAGAGCATCCAAGGACAGAAAAGAACAGGAACTGATGCGTGCTTCCAGCCATATCAATGACCTTGCGATGGAAAAGTTCAAAGGACTGATTCATGAAGGGATAACAGAAAAAGAAGTGGCAGAACAGATGCTAGCCATCTATCAGTCACTTGGGGCTGAGGATTATTCCTTTCCACCAATTGTTGCCTTTGGTGACCATGCGGCTGATCCACACCATGAACCAGATGATACGGTTGTTAAGGAAGGAGACATTGTTCTCTTTGATGTTGGATGTAAAGCAAATGGCTATTGCTCAGATATGACACGTACATTCTTCTATAAGAAATATCCGGATGCGGAAGCGGAACGTGTCTACAACCTTGTGCGCCGTGCAAATGAAGAAAGTACGGCAATGGTATGCCCTGGTGTAAGAATTGGGGATGTGGACAAAAAGGCACGGGATATCATTACAGAAGGTGGATATGGAGAAGATTTCACGCATCGTTTAGGACATTTTATTGGCCTT
>CASEPS010000105.1 GCA_949289855.1 uncultured Erysipelotrichaceae bacterium | reverse complement strand
AAGAAAGAATAGCAGACATAATAGTGGAGTCAAAGTGGCAAGATGTATTAATGAAACATTTGAGACGGTGCGGAGCACCGTCATGGAGGAATATATGAAGAAAGTAATGGTTGGTCTATCAGGTGGCGTAGACAGCGCCATCGCAGCATATCTTCTCAAAGAACAGGGCTATGATGTCACCTGTGCTTTCATGCGCAACTGGGACAGTGCTGCCAATGATGATGTAGAAGGCAATCCGACAATCAATGATGATATCTGTCCCCAGGAATCCGATTACAACGATGCTAAAGATGTGGCTGATGCCCTTGGCCTTCCTTTGATGCGCATTGATTTCATCGAAGAATACTGGAATGATGTCTTTGCTGAGTTTCTCAGTGAATACCGCAAGGGCAGAACACCTAATCCGGATATCTTATGCAACAGATATATCAAATTTGACAGCTTTGTGAAATTTGCCCGGGACAATGGTTTTGATACGCTGGCTACCGGTCACTATGCGAAGATGGTCAATGAAAATGGTCATCAGGTCATTGCCAAGGCAGATGACAGAAACAAGGACCAGAGTTACTTCCTGGCGGAAGTCAACCGCGATGTATTCGACCATGTGCTCTTTCCCCTTGGTACAATTTCAAAACCAGAAGTCCGTGCGATTGCGGAAAAACTGAACCTTTCCATCTCTCACAAAAAAGACAGCACCGGTATCTGTTTTATCGGGGAACGGCATTTCCGCGAATTCCTTTCCAATTACCTTCCCATGAAACCAGGGCCAATCATCAATATCATCACCCATGAACAGGTGGGTACACACCAGGGTGTTCTCTATTACACCATCGGACAGAGAAAAGGACTCGATATCGGTGGTATAGGACCATTCTTTGTGGTTGGAAAAGATGTCACAAAGAATGAACTCTATGTAACTGATGCACAACATCAGGAATGGCTGTACAGCGATTCCTGTGTTGTCAGCGGCCTCAATATTACCGCTGATCGCACATTGCCACTTTCCTGCAATGCCAAATTCCGTTATCGTCAGGCAGATAATCCTGTAGACATTTCATGGATGGAAAATGGTGACCTTCTTGTTACATTCAAAGAAAAGGTTCGTTCTGTCACCCCTGGACAGGAAGCTGTATTCTATGATGGGGATGTTATGATTATGGGAGGAAAGATCGAGACAGTGTACCAGAATGGGGAAGACCTGATGGAAAAGGTCAGACAGGAAGCACATCATGAGTGAACCACTTGTCCGTCTCAATGGAAAGCCTGTTCATATTGTCTTTCGCAATGAATCCACCTTTTATACCGTCATGCGCTTTCGCATCAATGACAAACACGAAAAGGTGATAACGGTATCCGGCATATTTGCGTCTATTGAAAAGGACACGCTCTATAACATCTATGGTCATTATGTCAACCATCCCCGCTATGGTATGCAATTTGCGGCTGAAAGCTATGAAAAGCCATTACCGGATGACCGTGACAGTATTGTCCGTTTTCTTTCTTCTTCACAGTTTCCCGGCATTGGCAAAAAGACAGCAGAGATGGTGGCTGATGCTTTGGGCAATGACTGCATTACCCTTTTGAAGGAAAAACCGGAACTATTGGATAGTATTGGTCTTAATGAAAAGCAGATTGCTTCCTTTAAAGAAGGAATAGCAACTATGGATGACAGTATGGAACAGCTCATCCGCTTTCTCAATATTCATGGAATCGGTATACGCAACCTTTCCCGCCTCAACCATACCTATGGCAAAGAAGCACTTTCCGTACTCAAAGAAAATCCATACCGCATTATTGAAGAATGCGATGGTATTGGTTTTGCAACAGCAGATAAAATAGCCATGAACCTTGGCTTTTCTGAGAATGATGAAAGAAGACTTTATGCCTATCTTGTTTCATTAGTAATGGATATGTGTGTGCGCGAAGGAGACAGCTATATAGAGCTTGAAGCATTACGCATGCAGTTTGAAAAGAAGATAAGAGGGCTGACAGCTTCTTTTGATGATCTTCTCTATAAAGCAGTATTGAACAGACAGCTCATCCAGGAAGAAAACAGAATTTATCCAGTCACACAATTTGAAGCAGAAACAGAAATAGCCCATTTCCTGCAAGGCTTTCCCTATAAGCTACTTGAACCATGTGACAAAGACTTATTAAAGCAATATCTTGAACAATTGGAAAAAGCTTCTGCTATCACCTATGATGAAACACAGAAGCAGGCAATTTATGCTTTCTTTGAACATCCATTACTCATTGTGACAGGAGGTCCAGGTACGGGCAAGACAACCGTTGTACAGGCTATGGTAAAGCTTTTCCAGCTCCTATATCCTTCCAGCAATATCATCTGTGCAGCCCCAACCGGCAGGGCAGCCAAACGTCTGTATGAAGTGACAGGTGCACCATCATCTACCATACATTCATTATTGCAATGGGACCTTGAGTCCAATCATTTCGGCAAGGACAGAGATAATCCACTGAGCGAAGACCTGTTGATCATCGATGAGTTTTCCATGGTCGATGCATGGCTGTTTTCAAGACTGGCCCTTGCTTCACATAACATCAAAAAAATATGCATCATCGGTGATGAAGATCAGCTGCCAAGTGTTGGACCGGGTTCTGTATTGCGTGACCTGATTGAAAGTGAACAGTTTCCACTCATCCGCCTTGATCACATCTATAGGCAGAGCAGTGGTTCAGATGTCATTACCCTTGCACATGACATTCATGATGGGAAGGTGAATCTGGATGCATTGAAGACAAATGTTGCCTTCTTCAATTGCCCGGATGAAATGATCGCAACAAATGCGGTGACAGTTGTCAATGATGCCATAAACAAGAACTACAATATCAATGACATTCAGGTGCTTTCTCCTATGTATAAGGGAGCAGCTGGCATTGATACATTAAATACATCTTTACAGGAAGCGTTCAATCCACCGGATATCACAAAGAAAGAAGTCCGGTATGGCTATACCATATTCCGGGAAGGGGACAAGATTCTGCAGCTCAAGAACCAGCCGGATGATAATGTATTCAATGGTGACATCGGTATTCTTGAAGCAATCGAAGATGCGAAAGAACGCGATGACCATAAGACAACCATCATCGTCAACTTCCAGGAAAACTATGTTGAATACAACCAGGACAACTGGAACAATATCACCCTGGCATATTGCATCAGTGTTCATAAGGCACAGGGTTCAGAATATCCGATTGTCATCATGCCGTTTTCAAGAGCCCATACGATCATGTTGCAGAAAAAGCTGATTTATACAGCGGTCACCCGGGCAAGAAGATCACTTGTGCTGCTTGGTAATAAAGAAGCATTTGAAAAAGGCGTAGAAGCTGTTGAAAGACATACACGGGCCACTACATTAGTCAAAAGACTCAAAGATCAGGATCCATTTTCCTGATCTTTTTTGTATTCCCGAATGATTGCATTATCTACGCGTCTCTTTGTTTCTATGCGTTTTGCAATAGTGGTTTTATATTCCATATTCTGTTCATAATGCGATGAAAACAGGCAACTGTAAAGTATATCGAGCAGAAGGGAAATGGAAGCTATGGAAGAAAAGCCTCCTATCTTTGAATACATTTTCTCACGTGTACTGATATGCAAGACAACATCGGATAATTTGGAAAGGGAATTTGTGCCAAGGCTTGTAATGCCAAGAATCGGTACATGGTTTTCTTTGAGATATCTGACTGTTGAGAGAAGAGATGGTGTTTCTCCAGAATAAGAAATACAGATGGCACAATGATCCGATGGTGTCATGGCTGCTTCATGATATATACAGCCCTGGGTATAATTCAGATAAACAGGAATGCCTATCCGTTTCAATTTAAAGGCAAATTCTTCCGCTGTATAATTCAGATTTGAAATACAGAAAATGTGAATGCCATTGCTTTTTTCCAACAGTCTCACTGCATTATGCAATGCATCATGGTTAATGAGTGATAATGTATCAGTAATGCTTTCCTGGTGAACCTCTGCGATCTTTGCGGCAATGTGCATCATACTGTCTGTTGCGGTAAATGGAACATTGGGATCGATGTTTTGAAAATGTGTCTGCAGGTATTCTGTTTCTTTTAGATATTGTTCTTTCAGTTCATTCCAGCCATGAAAGCCCATCTTTTTGGCAATGCGTACACAGACGGAAGGTGAAGAATATGTCTCTTTTGCAATTTCCTTTAACACATAACAGGCAAGAAATCCCCCACCTCTATAGGTGGTGGGATGAATTGCTCCGGACCCGGTATTTCATATATCAAATGTAAAATTATTGAT
>CASEPS010000104.1 GCA_949289855.1 uncultured Erysipelotrichaceae bacterium | reverse complement strand
CCAATTTCCAAAAACTCGATCCATTCGTATCGAAGCTCTATGCCCGCGCATATTTGCCTTAACGATTCGTCTACACTGTCGCTAACACCTACGCGACGGTATTTTGCCGGACATACAAAGTGGTACACAAGATACGATACGCTATGAGCCAAATGAAGATAACTACTCGAAGACATTTGATCGCCGCCTCTCACAGGCATTATACACTCCCCATGGAGTGTATTGAATCTAACCCCGACAAGCGGGGTTGATATTCAAGCCTGTTCGAGCTTCTACGCAGCAAGCTGCGGGGTATTCCCCATCCCAGAACTCCTTCGCTTACGCTTAGCGGGGTTGATATTCAAGCCTGTTCGAGCTTCTACGCAGCAAGCTGCGGGGTATTCCCCATCCCAGAACTCCTTCGCTTACGCTTCGGAGTTAATAAACTTCGGTTTCAGTTTGCTGGAACATATCGTTAGCACTGCACATCCTGTAAGCAGCAGGATAGACACGACGCATAGTTCGTAGAGAGATAGCGTATTTCCTGCCCCAGTCGCAAGGTCTACCACCTGCTGCAATATCCAGGAAAGAACAAGATTTGCGGCAACACTTGCAGCAGAAATGATAGCGATGAAAACAAGGCATAGCGCGTTATGTCGGAATAATGCTTTATGCAGATTCTGTTCAATTGTTCTTGCTGTACATTTCATAAAATGCCTCCTTCAATTGCGGATTCTTATCCGCATTGTTTTTCACAAGAGAGTCGAGTCCATCCATAGCGCTTTCCCCGAAATCATCTGCAAATACAGGTTTATGCTGATCAAGAAAATGCGTATAGCGAATGGAATCATGATGCTTTATATTATCAAACCGCTTTGCCCTTTCACATGCTTCCAGAAGACAGACCTCACCTTGTTTTAAATCACCATCTTTTTCATAAAGCACTGCCATTATCCCATACAGCATGACCGTATATTTGCAAAAGGGAGAAGTTCCATCATTGTCATAAAGGGAATCAATGAATTTTATGATTGATAAAACGAGCCCTTTTGCCTCAACACTTTCGCTTTTCGTTCCTTTGATTGCCGCATTGAACCATGTGACAGCTATCATAATCAGATTGCCGATCTCATTCAGGAGAGCACCACTGATATAGTCCATCGCCTTTTCAGATTTTTCACGGTAATTCTGAGGATCGGAATAATTCAAAGAGAGCAGTGTATGCGCAATGCGGATATCATATATGCCACCAGCATTATGCTTTTCAAGCAAAGCAACACCTTCTTCTTTATTGCCCGCAGTTATCTCCACCTGACCAATCTCTCCAAACAGGATATCTGTATTGATATGCGGGTCCTGGTTTTGTGCAACCAGTGCAATACTCTGCAACAGATACTTCTTTGCAAATTCACAATCTTCTTTTTTCCTGGTTTTCACGCTTCTCAGCTCCATAAGGAGGCCACAGGCATAGATCACTTCAAAATCATTTGGAAAATCATCTTCTGCCATAGCACAAAGGGAAACTACTTCATCATCGCACAGATTCGTACGCATTTCTTTAAGTTTTGCAAGTAATTCATCCCGGGTCACCGACTGACTGCGATAACCGATCAGTACATCCACAGATGTTTTGAAATAAGCCGCAATATCCATCAACAGGGAAAGATCTGGTTCCGTGATTCCATTTTCCCATTTAGAAACCGTTCCAACACTTACCCCCATCACATCCGCAAGATGCTGCTGGGTTATGTTTCTCTTTCTTCTGAAATGATGAATCATTTCTGCTGTTTTTGTCTGCATTCTCTGTATCCCCTTTCCACTTTCATTATGGATTGTCTATTTGAAGAATTACACATCCCGTTTTTCTCAAAAATAAAAAGATTTTTTTCCGAAACCGATACATGAAGGTATTTTAAAATCCTGCCATTATCGGCAGGATTATCATAGAACCTTCATAATTTCATCAAGCACGGCAAGACACTTGTCACTGGTTTCATCAAGGGCAGCTTCAAATTCCTCTGCTCCACCATGCAGGGAATCAGAAACCATCTTGATGGAAAGACATGGGACATGGTTACGGTTGGCAGTTTTGATAATACCTGCCGCTTCCATCTCACAGATGTCCGCATCAAACTGTTCATGCAGTGCTGCTTTGTCTTCCGCTTTGCCAACAAACCTGTCACCAGATGCACAGGTTGCTTTGACAAGTGTTGGTTCCACCCTGATGGCCAGGTCCACCAGTTCCTTTGTTGCCGGCATATAGATCGTCGGATATTCCTCAAGATATTGTCCGACAGGACAATGATCAACTTCGGATGTATCAAACTGGTAGTGGACAACCTTTTCGACAACACAAAGTCTGATGTCATCCATTTCCTTTGTCAAGGAACCTACCACGCCAAAGTTCAATATCATGTCCACGTGATACACACTGATCAACAGCTGTGTTGCGGCTGCTGCAGAGATTTCACCTGCACCAGAATGCAGTACATAGACATCATTTCCATTGGCTTCGTAGTGGTAGATGTCAAAGCCACCATCGTTTATCTTCTCAATCGGTTTTCCATACCTGCGTTTAACCGCATCAATTTCTACTGCCGCAATAATACCAAACTTTTTCACTTTTACCTCCAAAACAAAGACCGGTTGTCCGGTCTTTCTCTATTCTTCTGTTTCCTGCATATAGTATGGCGTAACATACGCCGGAAGTCCATCTTTATAAATAATGTCCGGCTGTCCAAGGATGAGTGGCATCATGTAGTTATATGCCTCTTTTGTGATACCATCATATTCTGGTAACAGCCACTCAGTCGGGAAGTTCCGGACAAAGTTGGCAACCTTGTCCGCATCAACCGCAAAGAATTCCACATCATATTTCTCACCAGGCTTGCGCTTTACCCCGACCATCTGTCCACTGAACTGCTTGTCAGCTGAGTGCATATGCGCTGATATACCAAGGCGGAAAGACTCCCTGACATCTGTCAATGATTGTTCTGTGGCATGGCATCTTTGCGCAGTGGAAAGATCGAGAACCTTACAACGGGGAGATACTTCCTCTTCCAGAATCATACTTTCCAATATTCTGCCTGCTCCACCAAGTATTGCATGGCCAAACAGATCATTTCTCGCTTCTGCTGCAGAAATATATGTTCCATCCGCATAGTGGGCCCCTTCCGAAACAACAACGAAGCACTTGGAGCGCGCATCCACAATTTCCTTTACCTTGCGCAGGAAGAGTTCCCTGTCAAAAGAAACTTCCGGTACGACAAGCAGGTCAACCTTCCCACTGAGGCATGCACTTGCGGCAAGCCAGCCGGCATCGCGCCCCATCGTTTCAAGGATGAATACTTCTTTGCGTGAAGACGGATAGACATTGATATCCATCCAGCACTGCAAAAATGTAGTTGAGATGAACTTGGCAGCTGAACCAAAGCCAGGACAATGATCTACTTCCATCAAATCATTATCAATTGTCTTTGGACAGCCGATGAAGCGTTTGCCTTCAATACCATTCTTCTTTGCATATTCTGCTAATGCCGCAACCGTATCCATGGAATCGTTGCCTCCAGTGTAAAACATCGTTTCCACATCATACTTCTCCATGATGGCAAAGATTTTCTCAAAGTTTTCCACATTATCCCTTTTCAGCTTATAGCGGCATGAGCCAAGGGCACTGGAAGGTGTCTGCTGCAATATCGCATTCTCTTCTTCACTCATATTGGTGAGGTCCACAAACTTTTCCTGCAGGATACCTTCAATACCATGTAATCCGCCATAGACATGTTCATACAGCGGGTTGAGCTGATTGGCTTTGATAATACCGGCAATGGTCGCATTGATGACGGAACTTGGTCCGCCGGATTGTGCTACGATGCAATTTGTCATAATGATGCCTCCTGATTTAACACCTTCTGATTCTAGTATAGCAAAAAAGGGAAGAACTAATCTTCAGAAAGTTCCTCCCATCTGTCATACAAATGCGCAAGTTCGTTGTGAATATCATCTATTTCCTGGTCCAGGGCATCCATTTTGGACTGATCCTGGTAATATTCCGGTTCAAAGCGAAGATCACGCTTTTCCTCCAGTTCTTTTTCCTTTGCCGTAATTTCCTTTTCCAGGCGGGCAATTTCCCTGCGTATCGCTTCGGGAGACTTTGGCTTTGCACTGACTGCCTTCTTTGTTTCCTTTACCGGTTCTTTGCTTTCCTGTTCCGCTGCCTGCTTTTCCTGCTTCTCTACATATTCTGCATATGTGCCATCAAAGAATGTTGCCCTGCCATCTTCAAATATGAGCAGAGATGTCGCAAGCTTGGAAATAAAGTAACGGTCATGAGAAACAAAGAGAAGTGTGCCACTGAAGTTTTTCAATGCATCTTCCAGTGCTTCTTTACCAGGAATGTCGAGATGGTTTGTCGGTTCATCAAGAATCAGCAGGTTGCTGTGCATTAACATGAGTCTCGCAAGTGAGAGTCTCACCTTTTCTCCCCCGGAAAGCACATCGACTGTCTTGAATACATCATCCGCACTGAAGAGGAATCTGCCAAGTGCTGTACGTACCTGGGTACGGTCGAGCTCCGGGTATTCATCCCACAGTTCCTCAAGCACCGTCTTGCCAGAAGAAAACTGGGCAAGCTGCTGGTCAAAGTAACCTGTTTCTATCTGATGTCCAAAAAGATAGGAACCAGAAAGCTTTGGCACAAGTCCCATGAGTGTTTTGACAAAGGTGGACTTGCCGGTACCATTTGGTCCAAGAATGGCTATGCGCTCTCCACGCATCAGTTTCATCGTGACTTCTGTGAGCGGATGATCATAACCGATGACAAGCTTCTCTGTTTCCAATACCTTTTCCCCACCTTTGACACGGGGTGAG
>CASEPS010000103.1 GCA_949289855.1 uncultured Erysipelotrichaceae bacterium | reverse complement strand
ATCAATAATTTTACATTTGATATATGAAATACCGGGTCCGGAGCAATTCATCCCACCACCTATAGAGGTGGGGGATTTCTTGCCTGTTATGTGTTAAATCCATCGATGACGGTATGTTCTGTATCGAAGTACTCTTTCTTTGTATGGTTGATCGTATACCGAAAAAAACTGGAATTTCGTTGAAACAGCATTTCAAAAGGAACATCAAGGTTAGTATCAAATCTCCCATTTTCCAATTTATAGCATATCTCTTTCATTACTTCTTCTCTTGCTTTATAAAACAAGCCTGAAACACATCTGTATGTTTCTTCTATATATTCCATTTCATGACAAAAACGCTGATCCAGAATTCGTTTTTTTCGCAACATAGACAAAACCTGATAGTTATTGTTTTCAGAAATAGTAGTTCCATCGCCCAGAAACAGAAAAGTATCACTTTTCCAGTCAGAAGAAAGTAGATTATACAAAGCACCAGTTAAAGAATTACTGACGAACAACGTTTGGTATAATCGTCCTCCTAAATTAAAATCTAAAGGATTAAGATATTCATGTTTATCTATGTTTACCCAGGAATAATCAACGCCCATATTCTTCAGGTCCTGTTTCTTAATAATAATGCCACTGTTTCTATATGTGGTGTAAATGGGAACTGATCTACTGGTACGATGGTCTTGATGTAATAACCGTACTTACGTAAGAACTTTGTATCTCTTGCCTGTGTTTCCGGATTACAGGAAATATATACAATCCTGTCTGGTTGTAATGTACCAAGCGCAGAGAGTGAAACTCTTGTCATTCCTGAGCGTGGTGGATCAAGGAAGACAACATCTGGTGCTTCTCCTAACCGCAACATGAATTCCTGTGCATCCATGGCTTCAAAGTGTGCATTGCGAATCTTGTTTAAAGATGCATTGTATTTTGCATCATTTACTGCCTGTGGATTGATTTCTACACCAAGTACTGTATTACATGACTTTGCAGCAAGTAATGAAATCGTTCCTATACCACAACATACATCGAGAACATTGTCTTTCCTGTTGAGTCTTGCAAGAGAAATAGCTGTTTCATACAGTTTCTCTGTCTGTACAGGATTGATCTGATAAAAGGATCTTGAAGAAATGGAGAATTTGACATCTTTAATCGTATCGATGATTCTGCCCTTTCCATAAATGACCTTTTCATAAGGAGAAAGGACCATGGAATCATTGCCATGGTTGAAGTTGAGCACAATGGTTTCTACTTCCGGATGGTCCTGGTTGATCATAGAAATCAGTGCTTTTTCATTCTTGAGAAACTTGGAACCAATAACAATTGTCAACAGTATTTTATTTGTCTGATGAGAAACACGGATATATGCATAGCGGAGTTGTCCTGTTCCATTATCTTCATCATATGGTTCTATCTTCAATACATCCGCATAATTGCAAAGGTCATGGATAAGCGCATTAGCTGCTGTATGCTGGATGAGGCAGGCAGTTGTATAGATGATACGATGGCTGTTTTCCGCAAACAGTCCGGCTCTTACATGTCCATCCCTGTCTTTTCCAAATGCACAATAGACCTTATGACGGTAATGGTATGGATCTTCCATACCGACGACTGGTTCTACATTGACACCTGGAAAAAGGTTGCGTACTGTAATACGTTTTCGTTTCAACTGATCACTATAAGGTACATCCAGAAACCTGCATGCACCACATTTTTTACTCACTGCACATTTTTTCATAAGTGTATCTCCTTTAAAGAATCAACAACTGTATATCCGCCTTCTTCCAGTACTTTACGGGATTGGTGACCAGAAGAAGTCAGGATGATGTCTTTGACACAAATGGCTTCAGCTGTCTCAGCATCATGAAGTGTATCTCCTATAAACATACACATAGAAGGATCTGTATGGCTGCTGACCATATAGTCTTTAGCCAGGTCGATCTTTGAACCACCAAGGATGTCATCTGTACCAAACATCTTGTCAAAATACTTTGCTATACCAAGTTTTTCACACTGATGGATGAGTTTGTTTTTGTTGGCTGCACTGATGATGACATTCTGATAACCATGTTCAACAGATGCTTCAATCACATCCAGAAAACCATCAGCCAATGTGCAGGTATCAAATCCTTTTTCATAAGCTTCATGGAATTCTACAGAAATGTCATCATAGGTTTCATGTTCAAAGGTATAACCCATCTTGTAGTAGTAATCGATGACGGGAAAACAAAACATATCCTTGTACTGTGCAAGGGTATATGTATGCATACCTCTTTTTGTAAGCATCATCTGTTCAATGTCATATGTTAATCTGACATCATCCAGTATGGTGCCATTATAATCCCAGAAAATTGTCTTCATCACTTCACCTGTTATGAATCATCATATCGATGATTTCCTCATCTGTTTCCTTCATACCAATGCGGGCAAGATCGCCTACATGTTCAATAGTCTCTTCTATGCTGCAGCCGACAATGCCATCTCCCCGCTTAAACTCCCTGCCTTCCATATACATCTTGCAGCCTAGAATTCCAGCATCTACAGCAGAAGAAATCTTGGCAGCACAGGATGGTTTTGCCCCATCGCAGATAATACCGGATGTAATGGCAAGTGCATTCACTACCGTATGGGCAATATGCTTTGCATCTCCACCAAGCAGATATGTAATACCAGCTCCAGCGCCTGCCCCGGCACTGACCGCACCACAATAGGCAGATAGTCTTCCGATATGAATCTTCTGGTAAATTGTCACAAGATTGGAAATGAGTAATGCCCTGTACAGTTTTTCTTTGGAAACACCAAGTTCATATGCATATTCAATGACTGGTAATGAAGCTGTCATACCCTGGTTGCCACTACCGGAATTGATGATAACCGGCAATTCACAACCACCCATTCTTGCATCTGAACCAGCAGCTGCTCTTGCTCTTGCACGAATCTCTACCCTGTCTCCATATGCATCAAGCAATACCCTTGCAATATTAGCACCATATGGGTTAGAAAGTCCTTCATCAGAAATTGCTGTATTGTACGCAATCTGACGGGAAATGACTTCTTCGATATCTTTCATATCTGCCGTCAAAGAGAAGTCATAAATACCATCCATGGACAACAGATCATAGTCACTTCCATAGCCTGTAACAGCTTCTATGTCCTTATCCACAAGTACTTCACCATTCTTCTCTGCATGGACAACATTGGCATGGGTATGGGCTACTCTTACAATGGCATAGTCCTCTCCATGATATACATAAACACTGATGTCCAATGGATTACCTGTTTCCGCATGTCTGACTTCAATAGGTACAGATTGCATAAAGCCATCCATTTCAGCAATCTTATCAGCACTCACATCTGCGATAACTTCGAGACTCTTCTCTGCATTGCCGGCAAGAACACCAATCGCTGCAGCTGCTTCTATTCCCTTTCTTCCACCGGTATGAGGTACAACAACACTTTTGACATTCTTAATGATATTTCCACTTGCTTCTATGACTATGCGTTCAACACTTTCACCAAGTACGTCTCTTGCCTTTGCGGCAGTAAAAGCAATCGCAATAGGTTCTGTACATCCCATAGCCGGCACAAGTTCCTGTTTTAAAATACGGACATAAGCCGCATATCTTGCATCATTTCTATCCATAATAACTCCCCGATAAAGATTTACCGTTTATTATTGTACATGTCTCTGTAATTTCATGAAACATCTTTTCTTTGCATATAACAGACAATTCTTTGCCACAATGTCAAGCGATGAATTAAAAAAAGGGCAAAAAAATAGCCCCTTCTCATCATGAGAAGAGACAAACAAGCATTTTTACTATTTGCATATTAGCTTGCAACGGGAAAGCATTTGCAGTATAATGGTTAAGTGCTAAACTGTATAGTAATAAACTTTTGGAAGGTGGTGATATTTGGTGAATCCTTGTACAGGCGACGATTTGCTCCACTCCTTGTTTCTTCTTAAAAGCTTGCTGAATTCTGAATTTGGCAAAAAAAGTGATTCCGAAGATTTGACTATGCCGGAATATGCGTTGATGCGGCAGTTTGCTTTGGAGGATGACACCACAGACCTCACATCGGTTCGAGAATATCTGGCAGTTACGAAAGCTTCTGTGTCGCAGATGCTTGCTTCCCTTGAAAAGCGAGGGCTTTTAGTGCGGCAAATTGATCCCACTAACCGGCGGAATCTGATTGTGACGCTCACATCAGAGGGAATTGAACGGCTCCGCCAGAAAGAATTTCAAGTGGAGCGGCGGCTGCGGGAGCTATTGGCTGAGTTGGGCGAGACAGACGCCCTGCAATTCATCACGCTGATCAATAAAATGAACACAGTTTTATCCAAGAAAAAGGAGGAACACTAAATGACGATTCAAGAAGCTATAAAAGAGCGCCACATGGTGCGTAAATATCTGGAGAAACCTATTCCGACGGAAATCGCAGCTCAATTACAGGAGCGGTTGACAGAGGATAATCAGACCAGCGGCCTGCGCCTAACCTTGGTTACCGGCAATAACGATGGTTTGGGAACGATGGCAAAGCTCATCAGTAAGAATGTGAACAATTACATTATCCTTGCCGGGCCGGACACCCCAGCTTTGGATGAGGCGCTGGGGTATTGGGGCGCAGACGCTATGCTCTTTGCGCAGACACTGGGGCTGAACAGCTGGTGGGTCGGCGGTATG
>CASEPS010000102.1 GCA_949289855.1 uncultured Erysipelotrichaceae bacterium | reverse complement strand
CATCAATAATTTTACATTTGATATATGAAATACCGGATCCCGAGCAATTCATCCCACCACCTATAGAGGTGGGGGATTTCTTGCCTGTTATGTGTTAAAGGATCTTTAGCTGAAATTTCTTTGACCAATGTATCAAAGGAAACAAGTGCATCATTTCTTGCTTCAACTAATGCAACTACATTCTGTGCATCTTTAAGATCTATGATCACTTGAACAGCAAACGAATAATAATATTCGGACTCTGATTTTTTGTTATTAACATTTCTTTCTGCCTGGTCTCTTGCATCTTTCAAAGAAATGATAGAAGCGTACTTTTCTTCATATGCAGTAAGTTCCTCTTTGACAGTTTCATCAGTCTTTGCTTTCTCTACAAGCTCTTCATAATGCGTTTCATCAAAATCAGAAGTCTTCAACGCCTCACCAGTAATCATGCGCGCAACAAAAAAACCTGATGTCTTTGTCTCATTGATCAGTTCTGTTACAGCCTCTTCGTCATGATTTCTGCAACGTTTTACCAGTTCTTCCAAATTCATATCAAACCACACCTGATTTGATTTGTATCTGTATTGTTTATTTCAGATCCAGACCATTGTCTGATCCAAAACAAGTATGTATTTATTATATTGCGTTTTTCATCAATCATTATCATATGTAATGAACAAGAACCCAGGTGTCCACGAGAAAAAAGAGATGTTATGAAACTATTTTCAGTATTCAAAACATCTCTTATCCGGATCACAAATTCAATGTGCAATTAGTTAAATACACATTGAGAACCGTTCCAATAGAAACCTACCGGACAATTCTCACTCTCTGTCAAGCTGCCTTCCTGCGTCGCACCAGAATAATCAAGAGATGGGCCTGTAGGAGTTGGTGATGGTGTTGGTGCAGGAGTTGACGTTGGAGCAGGTGTAGGTGTTACTACTGAAGGCGTTGGTATTGGTTCAACCGGTTTGACCTCCACTATCTCTGGTGGCGGCGTTGGTTTTTCCACCGGTTTAACTTCTATAATCTCCGGCGTTTCAACTGGTGTAACCTCCCCTGACTCCGTAGTATTTGTATCTTGTGAATCATAGTGCATACCCATCTGTCCTGCACCATCTGATGAAAGCTTGTCCGCCTGATTCTGTTCACTCTGTGAAGGATGGAATTCTTCTACAGGTGGTTCTTCTTCAATTTCTTCCTTTGTCTCTTCCCAGTTATGCATTGTATCTGCTGGTCTTTGTTCTGTTATTGGAACTGTTTCCTCATTGTCTGAAGGTGACGGTACAATTGGATTCACCGGTAAAACAGGTCTTTCCACTGTTTCCTGTACTGGTTGTTCAGAACCTGTTGCTTCCGTTTCAACAGTCTCTGTTTTTTCTGTAACTTTTTCTTTCTGTTCCTTAACCACAACAGCATTTGGTGTCTCTGCCGGTTCCTGGACTACAATCGTTTCATGTCTTTCCGGCATTGTACTCTGATGTTGTACAATTGCCACACCACCAACACTTGCTGTTCCAAGTGCCACCACGACACCAGCTTTCACTGCAGTAGAAAGAACAGGTGCACTATATGTGATGGCTTCCGGTAAAGCAGCAGTTGTCGTACAAGCATCAATCGCTTCTTTGATCTTTACTGCAGTAAGGCCAAGTGGTTCTGCAGCAGTAACTGCATTCTGGATTTGTGAAGCATGAATGAGGTAAAGGAAGTATGGGAAAGGCAGAATGCTGTGAAGTTTGATGCCTTCTTTCTTTTCAAAAGCAAGAACCAGTTTCTTGATCTCAGCTCTAGCATACTTCAATCTGCTCTTTACAGTACTTTCCTGGCATTCCATTACCTTTGCGATTTCTGAAATACGCAAATGCTCGAAATAGTGAAGGTACACTGTCATTCGCTGTTCAGATGGAAGTGATGACATAATTCCAAACAGAATCTCTGACTTTGTCTTTTTCTCCATCACCTTCTCTGGACGGAATGTGTCCTTCTCATCAGCCCATTCATAAATGGTCTGGCTGTCATCAGACTGCATTTCTGAAAGCAACACAGTATGTCTTTTATAAGCCGCATTGGTGTAGTTATACGCTTCATGTTCAACCACAGATTTCATCCATGGAATGAACTTCTTATCATCTCTTAAAGCATCAAGGTTATTGAATATCTTGATATATGCATTCTGCAATACTTCTTCTGCATCAGCATCATTACCGGTAATCATGCGGGCGACAAAAAATCCTGATGTCTTTGTCTCATTGATCAGTTCTGTTACAGCCTCTTCGTCATGATTTCTGCAACGTTTTACAAGTTCTTCCAAATTCATATCAACCCACACCTGATTTGTATCTGTATTGTTTATTTCAGATCCAGACATTTGTCTGTCCCAAAACAATCGTATATTTATTATATGCCGTTTTTTATCAATCAATATCATATGTAATGAACAAGCATGTTTAGGCAACGAACTTATTGTGAAAACGTTTTCATATAATTGGCTAACAACTTAGCCCAAATCGTCATTTTTTCTGCTATTTCTGCCCATAGAACAAAAAAGACTCATCGGGTTGCGCTTGCATTTTACATTTGATATACGAAATGTCGGATCAGGAGCAATTCATCCCTCCACCTATAGAAGTGAGGATTTCTTGTTTTTTGTGTGTTAAAGTATTGAAAATTGACAATAAATGATAAGATATCTATGTAGTCAGGTTAATGCAAGAATGCTGAGGGCGGAACAGGCAGCCGCCACCCGTTGTTAGGAGATGCAGGAATCGTCACCATGCCTCATTCTTGTTTAGACAAAGCACTAGTCCAGCAAGGGATTAGTGCTTTTTAATATACACATAAGCTTGTGCAAATATACTAAAAAACCGCTTAATTAAGCGGTCATACATAGGCTATGGAGCTGACGGGAGTCGAACCCGCGTCCAAGAATCGTCCCACATTTCAGCGTCTACAGTTTAGCCTGTTGTTGATAAGACCGACAGAATGCCAACAGACATGCCACTATCGGAATTTGTCTCTTGAAGTTGTCGGGAAAGACTTAGAGACATCATCTTTCCGTATCCGTTTATTTACGCTCTCAATACCAAACGGCTAATGTGCTGAGAGGGCGCTGCAACACTTAAAGTGTACTCAGGCAGCGAATGCGTAACTATTGTTGTTAGCGTTTATTTTTTGTTTGGTGATATGGTCACCACTCCACTGCAGCCAAAATCAAACATAAACCTGTCGAAACCATTACAGCCCCGTATGTTATGCCTTCCGGCATAGAAAATATAGCACATTAAAAAAGCAGATGCAATTCCTACAATCTGCTTTCAATCCATGCATTTGCACTATTTCTCACCTGTTCCATCTTTTCTCTGGTGTCCGGGTTTGTATAGTGTACCCTCTGCATCATACCGTCAATCCGTTTTTCACGCTTCAATATGGCAAGACCTGGTTTGAAGTTGTAATCAAAGATCATTGCTGCGCCAGCAATCCAGCTGTCTGCTGGTGTAACAACCGTTTCCCTGTTGATGCACTGGTGCGAAAGGAATGTTTTATAAACCTCATCACTGACAAGGGAGTCTTCCAGTTCTTCCTTTGTGAAAGACTGAATATCACGGATGTCATCTTCTACACGTACACGGAAGATATCTGTTTTATCCGCATCACGGATTATCTTTGCATGCAGTAATGTTCTTTCATCCAGTGTTTCATCAATACAATAGCGGTTATGCATGCGGATGGCTTTGAGAATGATGTCATCATACTGCCTGTCATCGATGAAGTCTTTTAGTAATCCTTCTTCTAATAAGTCTGCCCCAAGTTTTGCATGGTCAACAGTCAGATGGTCACGGAAGTCACCATACCGTCTGATCTGTTCAAACCTGCCAATGTCATGTAGCAGAGCAATCAACTGGGCAAGTCCGCTATCTTCTTCACTTACATGAAGCTCTTCTGCAATTTCCTTCGCTACTTCTACCACCTTGTATGTATGCACAATCTTAAGACGTACCATGCCATTGTCCGGGTTGTAGTGACTGACATATGAGGCAAATGCTTCTTTTGCCTTATTCAGATTGATGCTCATGTTCACCTTCTTCAAACAGGTCTTCTCTGATGCGTGTAGAAGAAATCTCTGGTGTACGTGGAAGATAGACAACCTCTACGCCTTCTTCTTTCAGATAGTCAAACTTTCCCTTCCAGTCGTCACCAATACAGAAGACATCAACATTGAAATCATGCATGTCTGCCCGTTTCTGATCCCATGATTCTTCGGGAATAACAAGGTCTACATAGCGTACCGCTTCTACCAGTGCTTTGCGCTTATCGTAGGAAAAATAACATTTCTTGTGTTTCTTTTCCCAGTTGAATTCATCTGTAGACACGGCAACAATCAGATAATCACCCAAAGCCTTTGCACGTTTGAACAGGTTGATATGTCCATAGTGCAGTAAATCAAATGTTCCGTATGTAATTACTCTTTTCATACCTGTCACCTGCTGAATTTCAATGCCTTTGCCATTTCCCGGCTGGCATCCCTCAGCTTCTCCGTTTCCCGCTTGTCATAGAGATTCTTACCCTTGGCAAGGGCTATCTCAAGCTTAGCCCTGCCATTTTTCAAATACATCCTTGTTGGCACAAGAGTATATCCCTTTGTTCTGACCTTCTGGTCAAGCTTGCGGATTTCTTCCATATCCTGGCCGTACTCGGCGATATACTGCTTGTGCTCCACCAGCTTGTCGTTCAT
>CASEPS010000101.1 GCA_949289855.1 uncultured Erysipelotrichaceae bacterium | reverse complement strand
GTCTGGCCGTTCTTATGTTTACCAGGCAATGCGTATTACCGGTGCTGCTAATCCTCTTGTCCCTGTTGAAGATACGATGGAAGGCAAGCTTCCACAGCGCAAGATTGTGACTACTGCAGCCAATGGTTATAGTTCCTATGGTAACCAGATTGGTCTTGCGACAGGTCTTGTCCAGGAGATTTATCATCCGGACTATGTAGCAAAGAGAATGGAAGTTGGTGCGGTCATTGCGGCTGCTCCGGCTGAAAATGTCATTCGTACAGAACCTGAACCAGGTGATATAGTCATCCTGCTTGGTGGCAGAACCGGAAGAGATGGCTGTGGTGGTGCGACAGGTTCTTCCAAGGCTCATAATACAGAGTCTTTGGAGTCTTGCGGTGCTGAGGTTCAGAAGGGTAATGCGCCTGAAGAAAGAAAGCTGCAGAGATTGTTCCGCAATCCTGAAGCAACGCGTCTTATCCGCCGTTGTAATGACTTTGGTGCAGGTGGTGTATCTGTTGCGATTGGTGAACTGGCAGATGGTCTTGTGATTGATTTGAACAAGGTGCCTGTCAAGTACATGGGTCTCAATGGTACAGAACTTGCGATCAGTGAGTCACAGGAAAGAATGGCTGTTGTTGTAAGAGCAGATGATGCGGCTAAGTTCCAGGCACTCGCAGATGGGGAAAACCTCGAGTCAACGATTGTTGCCCGTGTAACAGAAGAAAAGAGAATGGTCATGACACTGGATGGAGTGAACATTGTGAACATCAGCCGTGACTTCCTGAATACGAATGGTGCGGAAAAGCACACGAGTGTAGAAATTCCAGCTGAGACATTGCATGCCATGCCAGAGGATGATAAGCCATTGAAGGAAAAGTTCATGACTATGGCTGGATATCTCAATATTGCATCCCAGATTGGTTTGTCTGAACGTTTTGACTCTACCATTGGTGCAGGTACGGTGCTCATGCCATTTGGTGGAAAGTATCAGTTAACACCAGAGCAGGTCATGTGTGCAAAGATTCCGGTATTGGATGGTGAGACAACGACAGCTTCCATTATGTCATGGGGTTTCAATCCATATGACAGTGCAGCTTCTCCATTTGTCGGTGCTGAGACAGCGGTGATTTCTTCTGTTGCCAAGATGATTGCGGCAGGTGGTTCAAGAAGCCATGCCTGGATGAGCTTCCAGGAATACTTTGGTCGTACAAATGATGATCCATATAAGTGGGGTCGCCCATTTGGGGCAGTGCTCGGTGGACTTGTTGCCCAGAAGGAACTTGGTGTTGCGTCTATTGGTGGCAAGGATTCTTCTTCTGGAACATTCAATGATATTGATGTTCCACCAACACTCATTGCCTTTACGGTATCTACCGCAAAGACGGACAAAGTTGTGAGCAGTGAGTGGAAGGGTGCCAACCATAATATCTATCTCTTGAAGCCGGAATACAAAGATGGTCTTCCTGTCTGGGAGAGCGTCAGAAGTGTCATGGACCGCATGGAACAGCTCATTCAGGAAGGCAAGGTTATGTCTTCCTGGGCACTTGAACATGGTGGCATTGCGGAAGCAATCATCAAGTGTGGTCTCGGTAACCATATTGGTTTCCGTCTCGATTCTTCGTTTGATGAAAAGGAATTGTTCAAGGCATGTCCGGGTGCGTTCCTGTTTGAAACAGACCAGGATATTGATGATGCGGTGATGGTTGGTGTCACACTGGATGCCTTCATTGTTTCTGTGAACCATGAACATATTGACATGGATGAAGTACAGAAGGTATATGAAGAGAAGTTTGAACCAGTCTTCCCATATCTCAATAAAGAAGAACCAGTACAGTATGAGACGGTGAAGTATGAGACAGATCGTCCAATGCATGCGTCTTATACAGTGGAAAAGCCACATGTACTTCTGCCGGTATTCCCAGGTACAAACTGTGAATGGGATACAGCCAAGGCTTTTGAAAGAGCTGGGGCAGAGACAGAGATTTTCGTTATCCGTAACCGCAGTGCAAAGGATATTGCACAGAGTGTAGAAGGTTTTGCAAAGGCTATTGAAAGAAGCCATATCATTGCGATTCCTGGTGGATTTAGTGGTGGTGATGAACCGGATGGTTCTGGCAAGTTCATTACGGCTTTCTTCCGTAACCCGGATGTCAAGGCAGCTGTCACTAGACTTCTCGATGAGCGGGAAGGTCTGATGCTTGGTATTTGTAATGGTTTCCAGGCACTGATCAAGCTGGGGCTTGTGCCATATGGAAAGATTATCGATACTGATGAGCATTGTCCGACATTGACATTCAATACGATTGGAAGACACCAGAGTATGCTTGTACATACTGTTGTTTCTTCCAATAAGAGTCCATGGATGCGCTATATGCATACAGGTGATGTGACTAGTGTTGCGATTTCTCATGGTGAAGGCAGATTTGTCATTGAACCTGAACTGTTTGACAAGCTTGCAGGAAATGGTCAGATTGCTTCACAGTATTGTGACCTGGAGGGTGTTCCTACAAGTGACATCCGCTATAATCCAAACAATTCCTATATGGCAGTAGAAGGTATCTTCTCACCAGATGGAAGAATCTTTGGTAAGATGGGTCATAGTGAAAGAAGTGGCGATGGCCTCTATGAAAATATTCCTGATTTAAAGACACAGGAACTCATTTTCAAGGGTGCGGTTGATTATTTCAGATAATGCAGAGCGGGGGAAACCCCGCTTTATTTAAGGAGTTATATGAAGTTCAACGAATATACAACAGAAGTGACATGTGCAGAGTGTGGTCATACAGGACAATATGTCATGCGTACACTCATTGATACGGCAAAGGATAAGGAAGCCATCAATAAGATTCTGGATGCAAGGTGGTTTACGTATACATGTCCAGATTGCAAGGAAAGAACTATTGTTACCCATACTTGTCTTTTCCATGATACACAGCGTAAAGTGCTTATTGCACTTGCGGATAGTGAAGAGGATTATGAAAAGATCAGTGGCTGGATACGGGGCACATACCAGAAGGATGAACTGGAACAGGCACTGCTTAACATGATCCGTGAGAGTGATTGTCGCCTTGTTAGAAATCTTCATGAATTCCAGGAAAAGGTGTTGTTACATGTGTTACAGATGGATGACAGGGTCATTGAGATGTGCAAAGTGATGACAGAAATGATTCTTGTACAGAATCAGATTGTCAGTCATGTAGAACATATGTATTTCAACACGGATGGAGATGAATATATCTTCATGATCGATACAGGGGAAGAAGACATGGCTTCTACAAAGCTGCCAAAGGGTATGGTAGAAGATGTGACAAAGATGATAGCGTATATGAATCCACCAGCATCATTTGTTATTGATCGTACATGGGCAATGAATCAGTTACATGTAATGGCTTAAACAGAAAAGATTGGCATTTTGAATATGCCAATCTTTTAAAATGATCAGTTGCGTAAAGAAACAGCGTACAATATCGCAGTCGCAATGATACACAATCCTGCAAAAATCAGATTTCCAAAAGCAAGAAATGTCAAAATACCAACAATGAAACTGATAGCCAATCCGGCAATGAATGTACTTGCATCTATGTATTTCATAAAACAGAGCTGATTCAGTAATATATCAATGTGCTGATTGGTGACGCAGTATCATACTGGCATCCAAATGATGCAGAAAAAGAGATAGACCCAGGTGAGAAGTTGACACTAATACTTCCTAGTCCCGTGGTTTTATGAGCATAGGATGCTACAACATTAACTGGATTTGAACCCGTTGTCTTTGCACGATCTAAGGTTGCGTTAATTTGAATGTACCAAGGGTCGAATTCAAAATTGTTATCATCACTTCCACATTGGTATTCATAAGATATTCCAGCATTAGGAATTATATTTGATAAAGGACTGGAAACTTGAACACCTTGTCCTCCGGATTTCCAATATGAATTAGACGAATACGATATAGTAGCAAAATCACCAGCCCAAGAAAGTGCAAACTGGTCTTTGCTTTTAATAACCGGGGAATTTTTCCAAATTGCTACTGCTTGAATATTATATCGGCTTCTTGATCCTGTTGAAACATTTGATTGAATCATTTCAAGTGTTAGTGTACTCTGAGGGATAACACTCCGAGTTGAAATATCATTGATATTATCATTAGTGAAAATGGTTATACTTTCGTTTACATCAGTAAACACACCGTCCGTAGATAAAGTGGGTATTTCTTGAAAAATAGAAATCAGTTTATTTCTATCATACTCTGACATTTCTGAAGACACTTTTATTTCCTTGTCTCCAAGAACAATCACATCATAATCAGAATTGGTGGAAAAATCATCAGCAAAAGCAATAAACTGACTTGAACAAATTACACTGAAAGAAACGATTAAATTCGTTATTATTTTCTTTAACATAGTAGTTCTCCTTTACAATAAGTAAACATAATAGGTTACTCTATTTATGTAATATCAATTATGATATTTCGTTATTAACTCAGCAGCGTTAGCGAATTAGTTCGTGAATTGGAACACGATGTGGCTTGCTGCATAGAAGCTCGAACTGTTTTGAATGTTAAATCCACTTGTTGTAGTTAATATTCAATACACTTCATGTGAAATGTATTGTACCTGAAAGAGATAGCATCCCAGCAGGTTTGAGTGTTATCCTTATTTAACACATAACAGGCAAGAAATCCCCCACCTCTATAGGTGGTGGGATGAATTGCTCCGGACCCGGTATTTCATATATCAAATGTAAAATTATTGAT
>CASEPS010000100.1 GCA_949289855.1 uncultured Erysipelotrichaceae bacterium | reverse complement strand
AGTGCTCATTGATACTACCGCATCAGCTTGACCTTGTCAACAGTTTTTTTATCTGTTTCCTCAGTTCCGCCTCAGCGCATGTATGAATTTACTCTTTTTCCTTACGCTTGTAAAGCATAAATTTTATGTAAGCGGTTATCATTTTTTTTATTAAAAAGACCTGCCATTTCTGGCAGATCCTGCTTCACTTGATATAAGTATAGAGCTCTATGATCGTTTCCCCATTTTCCACATTTGTCATGATGGAAGATTGTATAAGACCACTTGTTTCATCATATGTATCTTCTATATTCATCACACTGTTTTCGCTATCACTCATTTTGAAATACCGGTTGTACATTTCATCATTCCGCATGTTGCCACGCAGCAGATAATACTCTTCCGTTGTCGCACCAGTTCCATCTTTTATCAGAATGTTATCCGGCAGTCTGTCATTTGCTGTATATGTACATTCCATTGTTTCTAATAGATTTCCATCTTTGTCATATGTTTCCTTTGTCAAAATATCATTATTTGTATTGCGGAATGTTCGTGTCTTACTGCCATCTTCATTTGTTTCTGTTGTGGCATTACCAGCATCGTCACGTTCACTGGCTTCTATTGCATTGCCATCCTTATCCGTTTCATGCCAGCCATCTTCCTGTTTCTCTGCTTTCGAAATGACAGTTTCACTTTCATCATATGACTCTACGGTAACAATCTTCCCATTTTCATCATATGCATACGTCTCATGTTTCAGCAGTGTTTTTTCTTCCCCATTGTATGTATAAACACAGATTTCTGTTTTCCTGCCATCATAGTCATAGGATGTTTCTATCTCATAATCCGGATTTGTTTTCTCTGCTTCTTTTACAGATGTGCCTTTGTTTATGTAAACCTTCTTGTTTTCACCATAATACCCGGCATGGATAACCGTCTTGCCAGTGTCTTCATATACGACAGGTTCTGTCGGTATGGTGGAAAGTGGTTCACTTTCAGTTTGTTGCGTGCAACCAGTCAAAATGGCTATTGCACCTAATACTGTCAACCATTGCTTTCTCATCCGTGCACCTCACTCTACCGTTACCGATTTGGCAAGGTTACGCGGTTTGTCCACATTCAACCCCTTTGCCACACTGAGATAATACGCAAGCAGCTGTAAAGGCACAATGGCCAGGGAAATCATCAGATGTTCATCTGTGCGTGGAACATAGACTGTGAAATCTGCCGTATCTTCAATGCTATAGTTGCCATAACTTGTCAGACCCATGAGATAGGCACCTCTTGTGCCTGTTTCTACCATATTGGACCTTGTTTTTTCGAACAGGTTTTTCTGTGTGCATATACCGATGACAAGTGTTCCTTCTTCAATCAGGGAAATGGTGCCATGTTTCAATTCACCTGCCGCATAGGCTTCTGAGTGAATATAAGAAATTTCTTTCAGCTTCAAAGAACCTTCCATGGATATTGCATAGTCGAGACCTCTGCCAATAAAGAAGACATCCTTGGCATTGGAAAACTTTGCCGCAAACCACTGGATGCGGTCTTTGTCTTCAAGAATCCTTGTAATCTGAGCCGGCAATTGTTCCATCTCTTTGACAAATGTAGAAAGTTCTTCTGCTGTCATCGTTCCACGAATGCGGGAAAGTTCTGCCGCTATGGCATAGATCGCAATCAGCTGGGCACTATATGCCTTTGTTGTCGCAACCGCAATTTCTGGTCCAGCCATCGTATAGAATACATAATCCGCTTCACGGGCGATGGAAGAACCTACCACATTGACAATGGCCAGTGTTTTTGCGCCAAGCTCTTTCGCTTCGCGCAGTGCCGCAAGGGAGTCCGCTGTTTCACCTGACTGGGAAATGACGATGACAAGTGTATCTTCCCCAGAGAGAACTGGTTTTCTGTAGCGGAATTCTGAGGCAAGTTCCACTCTTACCGGAATACCTGCCATATCTTCAATGATATACTGGGCTGCCATACCAACATGATATGCACTGCCACAGGCAACTACCTCAATATGACGGATGCTGTCAAGCAATGCATCATCAATACCAGCACTTTCAAGAGAGATTCTGCCATCTTTGACAAGGGCATTGATTGTATCTCTGACTGCCTTTGGCTGTTCATGAATTTCCTTGATCATGAAGTGTTCAAAACCACCACGTTCAGCTGCCTCTGTATCCCAGGCAACCCCGGTTGGTTCAACACTGACTTCTTCCCGGTCAATGTTGAAGAAAGTCACTGTTCCCTTGCCAAGGCGCGCTATCTGCATATTGCCAATGTAATACACCGTTCTTGTGAAACTGAGCAGTGCTGTCACATCAGAAGCCAGCAGTGTTGCGTCTTCTACCGTACCGATAATCATCGGGGCATCTTTTCTTGCCGCATAAATTTCATCCGGATAGTCTTTGAACATCACCGCAATGGCATAAGAACCACGGATTCTCGTCATGGCACGCGCAATCGCGTCCACCGGACCTTCATGGTACTTTTTAATGTAATAATCAATGAGCTTTACTGCCACTTCCGTATCTGTTTCCGAATAGAAATGATACCCGTGCTTCAACAGCTTATCCTTCAATTCCTGGTAGTTTTCAATAATTCCATTATGCACTGCCACCACATTGCCATCATCGCTGCAATGCGGATGAGCATTGTTCTCACTTGGTTCACCATGGGTTGCCCATCTTGTATGACCTATGCCACAAGTACCAGCTACAGCTTTTCCTTCATCTGTCTTTTCCGCAAGGACACGCAATCTGCCCTTTGCCTTGACAATTTCTACTGGCTTGTCACCATCTCTGACCGCAATACCCGCTGAGTCATAGCCTCTGTATTCCAGTTTCTCAAGACCTGCAAGCAGAACAGGTGCTGCCTGGT
This sequence comes from uncultured Erysipelotrichaceae bacterium, assembly GCA_949289855.1. Lineage (GTDB taxonomy): Bacteria > Bacillota_I > Bacilli_A > Erysipelotrichales > Erysipelotrichaceae > Bulleidia. Next base: position 2,093 of record CASEPS010000100.1, on the reverse strand, counting down.
TATTTCCGTTATATCCTGTGATACCACACATATACGTTCTCCTTTACTTGTATGGGGAACAGTTTACCACAAAACAAAAAAGCCGTCTTTGTGATAAGACGGCATGCATGCAAATTAGTCCTTGAAATATCTGTCAAGCAGACCCTTGAAAGCCTTGCCATGACGAGCTTCATCTCTTGCCATTTCATGAATAGAATCATGCAATGCATCGAGGTTGAGTTCCTTGCACTTCTTGGCAAGTGCTGTCTTGCCAGCTGTTGCACCATTTTCAGCCGCAACTCTTGCCTTGAGGTTTTCCTTAGTGGATGCGGAAACAACTTCACCGAGCATTTCAGCATAACGGGAAGCGTGGTCTGCTTCTTCAAAAGCAGCCTGTCTGTAGTACATACCAATTTCCGCAAGGCCTTCACGCATAGCTGCACGGCTCATAGCAAGGTACATACCAACTTCAGAGCACTCACCCTGGAATTCAGCTCTGAGGCTTTCCTTGATGTCTTCTGGAACATCACTAGCAACACCAACCTGGTGTTCGCTTGCCCATGTCAGTTCGCCTTCTTCTTCAACTGGTTCGAACTTGGACTTAGGCTGTTTGCAGATAGGGCAAACCCATGTTTCAGGAAGATCTGCGAACTTTACGCCTTCCTTCTCTTCGTCATATACATGACCGCATACTGTACATCTGTACTTCATGTTTATCAATCTCCTTTTCTTTGACTTTATTGTTCACTGCTTTGCCTTCTTTTGCAAGCAAAATGACCCAAATCACATCTCTTTTCCCAACGGAATATCAAAATCTGATGGCTTCAATTCATCAAGCGGCGCATCCACTTCTTCCATCAGCCTTCTTGACTGCCGGAGGATTGCCTCTTCCACAACATTGCGGGCAAGCCTGCCATTCCCTGCCTTTGCCGCATTGGTACGCTGTTCTGTTTCAAAATACTGTCGCAGTGGTTCCAGTGCCTCTTCCTGAATGCGATAGCCTTTCCCCTTTGCCTGTAACTGTGCAATCTGCAGCAATTCTTCAGCAGAATAATCCGGGAATTCAATAATGTTGGCAAACCTTGACTTCAGACCGGAATTGGCTTCCAGGAATTCCTTCATCTCCCGGCTGTACCCGGCAAGGATGACAATCAGATCATCCCGGTTATCTTCCATTGCCTTCACTAATGTATCAATCGCTTCAAGACCAAAGGAATCATCTTTTCCCCGATACAGGGAATATGCCTCATCGATAAATAACACACCACCGATGGCACTGCGGATGACTGACATTGTTAAAGGAGCTGTCTGACCGACATACCTTGCAACAAGGTCTGCCCTTGTCACTTCCACAAGCTGTCCCTGGGAAAGGGCACCAATCGCTTTCATGTATCTTGCAAACAGGCGGGCAATGGTTGTCTTGCCAGTACCAGGATTGCCGGTAAATATCATATGCCGGGAAATCTCCGCTGTCTTCATGCCCTGCTGCTTGCGGCGCTCCTGTATAGCCACATGTGCTTTCAGGGAATGAATATAGGTTTTCACTTCCTTAAGACCGATGATATTGTCGAGTTCCGCATCCACTTCCTCAATTTCTTTCTTTGCATTGCGTTCACGGATCAATACTGCTGTACCACCCTCATAGCAGGCAGTTGGCACATCGTTCTGCACACTGACCCGTATCTCTTTGACATCCTGTTTCAATATCACCTCACTGAGGCTGATGTAGAAATCATGGAAATACGCCAATACCGCATCTGCGCCAGCCGTCTTGTCATAATGGGCAAGAAGCCATGTATGGATGGAAGTGTCTGTTGAAAGGGAAACATGCAGTCTTTCCGTACATTTCTTTTGCAGCTCACGCACCTGTTGTTCAATGATGACCCTGATTGCTTCTTCATCCAATGTGTTGAAAACAACGGTATCGAGGATGTGATACATAAAGGTTGCCCCAAAGGCATCCTGTACATCAGATATTTTGCCACTGGTAATAAACAGGAGGTACTTGCCATCTGCCTCAAACGAACCAATGCTGTTTTTGACAAGTCCGGTCTGGTTTTCCACAAGTACACCACGATTCAGTACATAGCGTTTGGAGAGCACAATTCTGCCTT
>CASEPS010000099.1 GCA_949289855.1 uncultured Erysipelotrichaceae bacterium | reverse complement strand
AAATCACAGATGCACTGGCAGAGGAATTCGGTGTTGAACTCAACCGGAAATACAGGACAAGAGATCAGATAAAAAAATTATTGCGATACAAGTAAAGGCAGGCAAATTATCTACATAACCACGGCAAACGCAAAGCAGCGATATTCCCGATAAATACTGGGTTTATCGCTGCTTTTCATGTGTTATAGCTTCTAAAGTCAAGGTGTAGATGAATATCCTCCAATTGTCCACAGACTGCTGATAGCATTTGCCGCCCATACATACTGTCCATTTTGGGAATATCTTGGATCTTCATATGCATACGTATTATATCCCGCATCCTTAATACCTTTCCAAAGTTCAGCCACCTTGTATATTGCACCATCAGCTGCACTTGGAACAGAATCATTTTGTTTTTCTACTGGAACATAACTGTTCTCCCGACTAAACTTTTCAATCACATCCCAGTCAGTTTCTTGTCCCATATGTTGAACAACTTTATAATCAGAGGCTTTATATTGAGCTTGTCTGTCAAATGTGTTCTGATATTTAGCAATCAATTCTCCATACTCAGAATGATTCTCATACCACCGGGCAATATTACTGAACTCATCATAATATGATGCATCTTTATGATGCCAGTCAATTGTTTCGTGAGAAGCATACAGATTTTCTTCACCATTACTGACATTCTCAGAATAAATGGTATAAACATTCGATCCATCATCAGCTGAATCTGCATTACCCCAAAGATAGCCGACACCATCTGTAACAAGTACCAAATGTTTGTTCTCTTCCTTTACTGCAGTATCCGCATCAAGCATTGCTTTACCAGCAGCGATACCCGCTGGTATATTGGTACCAGATGAGTCAGCTTCATGGAAAATGACATGTTTAGAAATAGTATTCCAGTTATCATCATTCAATTCTGTCAGTTCAAGAGAATCCAAAATCCCTGTTTCAAAATTAACAACACCTACCTTGATAATGTTGCCCTCTTCTGATTGTTTCTGTAACTCAGCAAGCATATTAGCTGCTTCTTCCCGAATATCTGTACTTGCTGATTTATCCAGAACAAATACTACATCTGATGCAGTTTTCTCCTCATCTGCACCAATCCCAAGACTAACAATAGTATTTCCATCTTTATCAAGATCTGTTGCAATCTTGGAAATTTCTGGAACATTGTTGACTGATCCAGTCGTATTTATGTCTTCTGCATTTTCTGTTGGTGATTCTGCAACTGCAGGCATAGCCACTATTGCAGCACCAACAACCAGAGCACATAACGAACTGATCAATCGTTTGATACGAGCACCCATTTTTCCTTCCTCCTTTTGAAATGCATTGCCAGAAAGCTGGAGGTCTACATATGTAATATATGCAACACTCACCACATAATGTGAATTATGTGGTGAATATCAGAACATAGCGATAAATAAAGGAGTTTTGACCATTTCATAAAAGAAATAAAAAAGCGATCTTTCTTCAAATTTGTCATGAAAGACCTTTTCATGATGTTTCATTTAACATTTGCAGGTAATTGCAAACTTTATAATCATCCGATTGACTTTGATTAGCCATTTGTTAAAATTGAACTGTGCAAAAAAGCTGTGAATCGCTTTTGCTGACATGAAAGCCAAACCACATAATTCACATTATGTGGTTTTTTATATCAGATGCAGAGAATTAATCAGTTTTCTATGCTCTACGCCTGTAGACATAATGTAAATACGTGTGGTGTTGATACTGCTGTGGCCAAGAATGTCTGCCAGTTTGGCAATGTCTTTGTCTAATGAATAAAACGTTCTTGCAAAGAGGTGTCTGAAGTTATGTGGAAATACTTTTGTACTTTCCACAACTGCTTCTTTGCATAATGCCTTCATCATTTTCCATATATTAGATCTGTCCAATGCTCTTCCACTTCTTGTAATGAATATAGGGCAATGACTGATCTTATGTCTCTTTGTGTATTTCTTTAAAAGTGTAACAAGCTTATCCGGCAGAAAGATCTTTCTTGTCTTGCCTTTCATACGGATTGTTGTTTCACCTTCTGTAAGAGCTTCTGTTGTAATGTACTGCACTTCAGAGACCCGGATACCTGTAGAACAGATAGTTTCAATGAGTAATGCAAGTCTTTCATCCTTTTTCTTCTTTGCTGTTTTAATGAGTCTTGTGTACTCTTCTTTTGTCATTTCCCTGCTTTGTGAAATAAAGGTTGACCGTTGCAATTTGAAGAGTTTCAGCTTCAGGTCTTGTCTATTGATAAAGGAAAGAAACCCATTGATGGCAACCAGTGCCGCATTGGCACTGCTTGTCTTATAATGTGCAATGAGATCATCTTTGTAGGCAAGCATTGTCTCTTTTGAAAGTTCTTTGCCATAACAAAAAGAAGAAAAACGTTGAAGCTCTCTTTTGTACTGTTTACAAGTTGCTTCACTTTTCTCTTCTTCTTTCAGATAAGCAATATAATTGTTAATCATTTCATCCATTTCATTAACCTCCCCACAAATTAATGAATATTTGACCACATATTTACAAATGTTAGTGGTATGAATTCTTATTTTATTTGGGACTGGTAAATAAAATGTGACCGAAAACTGAAAAAATCCTCACACAGCATATGCTGCATGAGGATTATGTTTGTCAATTACTCACCCTTTTCAAGAGCCAGTGTTCTTGTTGTCAGATCACAGACAGAAGAAGGTCCATAGTACTGGATAGCACCTGGGTATGTGTAGTCAGTGTTGACTGCCCATTCTCCACGGTGTTCTTCGAAGTACTTGAATGGTGCGCCATCGAGTTCAACAAGAGCCTTACGGATAACCGGCTTGTCTTCACCATTTCTTCTTTCCATGTTCATCATCTTGGTGATTGGCATACCACCAGCAACCCACTGGTCAGCAGGCTTGGAGAGGTTGGAAATCTTGGAGAGATATCCTGTGTAGCCATACTGAATCAGCATGAATGCGTTGTAGCCAAGAGAGTAGCAGTAGTCAGCATCGAAGTTGGATGGGAATGCACATCTGCCTTCATAACCGAAGAAGTGGTGCTGTGGCTTGAAGGAACCATTGTATGTGCCAGCCTTTCTTCTTTCTTCGAGCTTGTTTGCTACGAGTTCAGAGAACAGCTTTTCAGATTCAATGAGAGAAACCTGTACGTTGCCATGTGGATCTCTTTCAAGGAACAGCTGCTTCTGGATGCCTTCTGGCAGAATGTCGAAGACCTTGAAGGAAGCTTCTGTCAGACCAGCCTTGATGAATGCATACTTGTCACTCCAGGAAGGCAGTGCATTGAACTCAGCTGTCTTTTCACCTGCGAGGAGTTCGTTGATTTCCTTGATCAGTGTACCGAATTCAGGAACGAATTCAACAATACCTTCAGGGATGATCGCAACACCGAAGTTCATGCCCTTTGCTGCACGAGCCGCAACAGAATCTGCGATGTAGTCAGCGATTTCAGAAAGGGACTGCTTCTTTGCAGCAACTTCTTCACCGATGAGGCAGATGTTCGGCTGTGTTTCAAGAGCACATTCCAGTGCTACGTGAGATGCAGAACGGCCCATAACCTTGATGAAGTGCCAGTACTTCTTTGCAGAGTTAGCATCTCTTTCGATGTTACCGATCAGTTCGGAATATGTCTTTGTTGCTGTATCGAAACCGAAAGAGCATTCAATGTCATCATTCTTGAGGTCGCCATCGATTGTCTTCGGGCAGCCGATAACCTGAACACCAACATTGTTAGCTGCGAAGTATTCTGCAAGAACTGCAGCGTTTGTGTTGGAGTCATCACCACCGATGATGACAAGTGCTGTCAGACCATGCTTCTTTGCTGTTTCAGCAGAAGCCTTGAACTGTTCTTCAGTTTCAATCTTTGTACGGCCAGAACCGATGATATCGAAACCACCTGTGTTTCTGAATTCATTGATGTATTCATCTGTGAATTCAAGGCAGTCATCTTCAACAAGACCGGAAGGACCATTCTTGAAACCGAGAAGGACATTGTTCTTGTCTGTTGCCTTCAAAGCATCATAGAGACCGCAGACAACATTGTGTCCGCCAGGTGCCTGACCACCAGACAGAATGACACCAACAACCTGCTTCTTTGCTGCAGATGTATTTGCGCCCTTAACAAATGTAATTTCATTCTTTCCGTAAGTATTTGGGAAAAGTGCCGCAATCTTGTCCTGGTCAGCGACAGACTGTGTCGGTGCGCCTTCCTTGACAGAGATTTCGGAAATACCAGCTCTCAGCATACCCGGAAGTTTCGGTGTATACTGGAGTCTCTCTACTTGAAGTGGTGAAATTTTCATGTGATTACTCCTTTTCAACACTAAAATGTTAAAGCATTTTTGCAAAACAATAAATAGGGAAAAACCATTTTATGCAACATTTCTTCCATTTCCTCATGCAAGAGCACTTTCCCCTGTCACATGGTCTATCACAATCCCGGGTTGTTCATTGTAAACAAATACGCAAAAGGAAAGACAAGCCCCTCCATCTTCACAACTTTGTGCCTCAAGAATAATGCCATCACACAGCACATTCATGGCTTCATAGACCGGAGAAATGCGGATTCTAACATGATGGTCTGTATTTTCGATATACGTTTTTGTCTTTTCCCTGAAAAATTCTATTGTTTTTTCCGCTTCTGCTGTAATCGTAACAACATTGCGCACATCGTCTACCCCATCAAGAAGATACCCACGACGATACAGCGCACCACCTTCCACAACATCGTAAGAAACATCCTGCCATCCTGCAGGATTGCCCTCCAGTGGCTGTTCTACAGGGATCTCCGGTATTTCTTCATGCATACACGCATCCAGAACAAATACCCTGCCATATTCATCTGTTGAAGAAAACTGGACAAATGGTCCAATCTGCAATTCTTCTTCCGTAAACCATGGTTTGTTACCATTCATTTCTTCATAGGCATTCCCACGATAGATTGGTAATCCAGATGCGCCAACTTCAGCTGGTGAAGTCGGTGTTGCCTCCACGGTAACAACCGGCGAACTGGTCACTTCCCTTTCCTTTGTGACCGTTTCACTTTGTGTGCAACCAGCCAATAAGCCTGCCATAAGAATGATCATCCACTTATGCATAACGAAACTCCCTCCGTATATATACAAACCCATTCCTTTGTACAAAATCCATCATTTCAATTCAACTGATGATTTTCTCACCAATTTTCCAGTGCTAATTTTAACACATAACAGGCAAGAAATCCCCCACCTCTATAGGTGGTGGGATGAATTGCTCCAGATCTGGTATTTCATATATCAAATGTAAAATCATTGATGCATCATTGATATATGGATCTGATTATGATATTATATTCATAGGAAATAATATCACTCGCTTACAATATCCATTATCTCATCCATTGCAGAGG
>CASEPS010000098.1 GCA_949289855.1 uncultured Erysipelotrichaceae bacterium | reverse complement strand
ATTTCACCCCAAATGTCTTTGGTTAAAGTTCAATCACACCCCACGTTTTCCCCACGGGTTGGATTCACTTTCAAAACCCCAGACAGATTTGGATATTCCTTCTTTTTTTGTCTCAAAGAACCTTAAGGAAAGCTTAAACAGTCCTTAAAACATTATTTCTGCCTTCTTTTTACAATGGATTCAGTAGAAAGAAGGGGTGTTTATGAAGAAGAAAATAGCTGTTTTGTTTGGTGGGGTATCCAGTGAATATGAGGTGTCTCTGCAGTCAGCTGCTGCTGTGATCAAAGCAATACACGACAAAGATATCATCATGATCGGTATAGATGAGAAGGATGGCACATGGTTCCTTCATACCGGCAATGTGGAAGAAATTGCGGATGGCACATGGCGCAACAGGGCGGAAATTCGTCTGTATCCTTCCCTGAACAAACAGGAACATGGATTCATCTATTGGGAAAAAGGAGACCGGAAACTACTGCAGGTGGATGCGGCACTTCCCATCCTGCATGGCAGAAATGGCGAAGACGGCACAGTACAAGGTGTGTTGGAGCTTTCTGGTATAAAGGTCATTGGCTGTGGTGTGCTTTCTTCTGCACTATGCATGGACAAGGTGAGGGCAGATTTACTTGTTTCTTCTGCAGGAATACAAGTCGCGCGACACATTGTCTTGCATGAGGAAGAGGAAATGGACAGAAAGATGGAAGACATCAGAACACTTGGCTATCCTTTGTTTGTTAAACCGGTAAAGTCTGGTTCTTCCTTTGGCATTACCTGTGTCAAAGAAGAAAGAAAACTTATGGAAGCTGTACATCGTGCATTTGCCTATGATGATACGGTGGTTGTAGAAGAAAAGATTGATGGTGTAGAAATCGGTTGTGCAGTGATGGGAAGAAAGAAACTTGTGACAGGTGTTCCGGATGAGATTGTCCTTTCTACGGATTTCTTTGATTATGAAGAGAAGTATACATTGAAGACATCAAAGATTCTTGTGCCGGCTGAAATCAGTGATGAAAAGAAACAGGAAATACAGGAAAAGGCAAAAGTGATTTACAGGCTGCTGGATTGTCGAGATTTTGCAAGGGTTGACTTCTTTTTAAAGGAAGATGGAACCGTATATTTCAATGAAGTGAATACCATTCCTGGTTTTACCAGCCATTCCCGCTTTCCGAAGATGATGTGTGAAACAGGTATGACGTTTGTTGAAGTGATCGCAAAGCTTCTGGAGGTGGCATGATGGAATCATTGATGCTTGTAAATGACAGCCATCCTTTAGCAGAAGAAGTAAAGGATTGTGAGCTCTCTGATTTCCGTGGTGTGTTATTGCGCACAGATGTAATTCCTTCATTAAACAGATTGTTATCTTCTATTCATGGTGAAGCAGATATTGTGGCGGTCAGTGGTTATCGTTCACATGCGGAACAGATTGCGTTGTATGAAAACAGTCTTGTGGAGAATGGGAAAGCATTTACAGAACAGTTTGTGGCAAAGCCTGGCTGCAGCGAACATGAAACAGGTCTTGCGATTGATCTTGGTCTGAAGAAGGATGTCATCGACTTTATCCGTCCGGATTTTCCGTATGATGGCATATGTCAGAAATTCCGGGAAATGGCACCATATTATGGCTGGATACAGCGGTATACAAAAGAGAAGCAGGATATAACACATATTGCTGAAGAGCCGTGGCATTTCCGCTATGTCGGTTATCCCCATGCAAGGATAATGGACAAGATGGGCTGGTGTCTCGAAGAATATATTGAATATCTGTGTGTGAGAACCAGTGCGGAACACCCGCTGTATTATCGGGATGATTACCACAAGTATGAAATATACTGCACAGATGAGAAAGAAGAATGTTCTCTTTCTACAAATGGTGCAGGTTATGTTCATGTGAAACAGATTAGTTATGAAGCGTGTGGCGGGTATTGAGAATTTCCGGATTGTTGCGGCATTGCTTGTCATTGCTAACCATACCGCAGTTCTTTCTTCCTTCAGTGAAGAAGCAGATTTCCTGTTTTCGTATTGTCTTGGACGCGTAGCTGTACCATTTTTCTTTATGGTAAGTGGCTATTTTGTTATTGGACCGTGGTTGCGGAAGGAAGAAGGCAGTACAGGCAGGTTGTTGCGGTTTCTCTGGAAGACATGTTGTCTTTATGTCATCAGTACGGTGTTGTATATACCGGTTATGTTGTACAGCCACCAGTTACCGGGCAATGTCCTGGAATGTATATGCATGGTGTTATTTGATGGCACATACTACCATCTCTGGTATTTTGTGGCGGTGATTGTTGGAACAGGGGTTCTGTTTGTGTTACATAAGTTGCCATTTGTTCTTGTCGGGCTGGTGACAGTTGTTCTCTATGCCATAGGTGTTGGTGGAGATCTGTGGTATGGCTTTGTTACGAAGCTGCCTGTTTTGAAAAGTTTTTACGATCTGTTGTTCTCCCTTTTCACCTATACCCGCAATGGATTGTTCTTTGCGCCATTTTTCCTGTGGCTTGGAGCGGCAGAAAAAGATGGGGAGCACACAGAAGAAAAACTTGCACTTTCCTTTGCCTTTCTGGTTGCGGAAGGTGTGTTTACATACAAAATGGGCTTTCAGAAGTTCAACAGTATGTACCTTTCCCTTGTGCCATTAATGTGGTTTCTCTTTGCCTGGTTAAAGCAATGGAAGGTGAAAGGACTTCGTCATGCGGGAGATATCAGTCTGCTTGTGTATATCATCCATCCACTGGTCATCCTTTTTACAAGACTGATGGCAAAAGTTATTCCAGCAGGATCTATTCTTGTTGAAAACAGTGTGTTGTTATTTTGCCTGACGGTATGTCTTTCCTTTGCGGTTGCGATTGTGTTTGTGTCTATGAGGAGTGTATATGAAAGAAAAAAGAAGAGCCTGGTGCGTGATTTCTGAAGATGCGCTTATACAGAATAAAGATGTGCTTGAAGAAAAAGCGGGTTGTCCATTGATGGCAGTGGTCAAGGCAAATGCATATGGACATGGTCTTGTAAAGACAGCTGAAATATTGGAAAGAGCTGGTGTGCAGTGGTTCTGTACTGCCTCGCTTGATGAAGCGGTGATGTTACGTCAGGGTGGTATACAGGGAAACATATTGATTCTTGGCAAGACAGATCCATGGCTCATCCATGAACTTGTGAAATATGATCTTGTGCAGACTGTTGTGGACGCAGACTATGCAAGAGCACTCAATACCTGGGGTGTAGTGGTGAAGTGCCATCTTGCGATTGATACCGGTATGCATAGAATTGGTGTTCCTTTTAACGATGAAAAGACAATGCAGGAAGTATTGGAATTGCCCTATCTGGATGTGTCAGGTATCTTTTCACATCTTTGTGTGTCCGCTTCAAAGAAAGAAGAAGATATTGCTTTTACGAAGTTACAGATCGAAAGGTTTGCTGCGGTATGCAGGGACAGAAAGCTGTTCCGACACCTGCTTGCCAGTTATGGGGTTGATCGGTATAGCGCACATGTGTATGACGGTGTGCGGTGTGGTATAGCACTGTATGGCTGTGGAGAAAGTGAAGAAGAACCACTGCAATTACCGGTGAAACCCGTTCTTACCCTGCAGTGCAGAATCATTTCCATAAGAAATCTGACGCAAGGAGAAAGCATTGGCTATGGTCTTACCTTTACAGCAAAGAAGGATATGCAGGTGGCTGATCTTTCCATTGGGTATGGAGATGGTTTAAAGCGGAATATGACAGAGAAGGGCTATGTGCTTGTACATGGAAAACGGGCAAAGATCATAGGCCGTATGTGCATGGACCAGATGTTTGTGGATGTGACAGGCATCCATTGCGCAAGTGGTGATGTTGTAACGATTATTGGAAAAGATGGAGAAGAGGAAATAACAGCAGAAGAAGCTGCCGGCTGGTGTGGAACAATTGCAAATGAGTTGTTAGCCGGTCTTTCTGCAAGAGTAGAGAGGATATATGTATGAGAAAAAGATTGACGGAGATTGCGCCATGGTTATTGCCATTGCGTAAGAAACAACGGTGTTTTTGCTTTTATCTGAAGATGAAATTGGATAAAAATACATATAGCAGCCATTTTGGAAAAGAGCTTCCGTATGAACAATGTTCTGTTACTTCCAATATGATGAATGAAAATACTGGTTTTGATATGCAATACCAGGAAAACAAAGTACATAATCTAAAGCTTGCGGCTAAGACGATGGAGAATTTATTGATATTACCACATGAGACATTTTCTTTCTGGATGCGGGTAAGACATGCGGATGAAAAAGAACCATATAAGGATGGACTTGTTGTTGTGAATGGAGAACTGACAACGGCAGAAGGTGGTGGGCTTTGTCAGATGAGCAATCTTCTTTTTGAACTGTTCCTGCATTCACCACTTACAATTGTAGAAAGACATGGACATGCAGAGAAGGATTTCCCGGATCCGGATCCTGATACACTTTGTGGTATTGATGCGACAGTATCGGAAGGCTGGCTTGATCTCAAGGTGCGCAATGATACACCATTTACGTATCAATTGGCATTTGCATTTGATGAGAAATATATCACCGGAATCTTGCGTACAGATGACTGTGAGAAAGTGAACTATGGTGTGCATAATGGCGAGGTCCATTATGAAAAAGATGGGAATGATGTGTATGAACATGCGGATGTATACCGGGATGTGCTGGATGAAGAGGAAAGAATTCTCAAGTCACAATTGTTGTACCATAACCGGGTGAAGATTGGCTATGACATAAGAAAAAGCTTCCCGCAGGAAGCTTCCTGATCAAAGCATTTCAACAATGGTCGCAATGATGAGCAGGATGACCACTGAAAGTAATGCATTGAGATCTGCTTTGCCATTGTGGATGGGTTCATGCCGTATGCCACGCATGATATCTTTTGGCCTTGAAAGTGGTGTTGGCGACCACAAATCAATAATGCCATAGGCAATGAGGATGATACTGATGATGTAGCAGCCATCAGCTAATCTGGATAAGTCTTTGTTTTTGAGATAGGAAAAACCAACAGAAAGAACCAGACTGATACCAGTCATGATAAGGATTGTCGGGATACTGAAACGTTTTTCATTTTTCATGGTAATCTCTCCAGAACAAAGTTCAAAATGTGTGAATATTGGTTTGACAACGTATGGTATATTGCGTATCATGTACGAGTCATGTGATGTGAGGGTATGAGCGATCACATCGATGACAGATTATACAGCTTGGTTTTAATAGAAGGGTGATTTGTCTCATGAAAAGATGATCACTTTTCTTTTTTTATTAACTCCGAAGCGTAAGCGAAGGAGTTCTGGGATGGGGAATACCCCGCAGCTTGCTGCGTAGAAGCTCGAATAGGCTTGAATATCAACCCCGCTTGTCGGGGTTAGATTCAATACACT
>CASEPS010000097.1 GCA_949289855.1 uncultured Erysipelotrichaceae bacterium | reverse complement strand
ATACGCTTTGATTTGCCATCAACCAGTACAGGAAAACAGATGTAGTCACCATCAATCTTAAAGTTCTGATTATTCACAAAACAACATGGTTTTCTCAAAACTGAAACCTTTGGTTCCCGAATTACAACATCAGAATTCTTCTTTGATAGTTTTTTCCTCTCACGTTCTGCCTTTCGTACAGCCTTGTTGTATTTGTTTACAACAGATCTGGCATCACGGATACACTGGTTCTTCATGGCAGAAGGAAGATCAGCCATTACATCAGCAGAAGTGTATTTACTGATGGATGTACCATTGACAGAAAGAGACACAAGCCTGTTAACGGTATGGATGTATTCATTCATTGTTCTGACTAAAAGCTCTTTTTGTTCCTTAGACAGATAGAGTTTTACAGTTTCAGAGAGTTTCATACAAGACACCTCTATAACCCGACTAATTTACGATAATCAAATGAACATCAATATCCAGAGCGTTGATAAAAGAGAAAAGCGTTAATAAATAACATTGATGTCTGAGCAATATTTCTTTATGCATATAGTATACTATATTACTCTGTATTATTCAATACTGTTTTATACCAAAATGAAAGAAAATTATTATATTAGAGCCAGAATCTCCTTATATCCCTATAGCTGAAGCAAGGGGCTTTACGGAGTTTCTTTGGTAATTTTTATACCGAAGCGTCTCTGATTCTCCTTCAATTTTATATACCCATTCCGCAATCACATTGTTTTTTATATACCGTAATACATCCCGCAACTGCTGGTCTAATGGTCCAGTAAAAGTTCTTTCGTCTGAATAAGGTATATTAACCACTTCTATTCTGCTATTTGGAAAGTATTTTTCCGGATTTTCATTAAAGAACAAAAGTCCAACATTCAATGGTTTGCAACTATCTTGGAAACCACTGATAATACGCACATCTGCCGCAATCACCTCTAATGATCTGTTTTCAAAATCTTTCAGAAGAGTATGGCTGACAGTATACAAATACTGTCTGATCAACGGTAATCGCAAATCCGTAATATCTGCTGCCATGTTAATACACTCATCAAACGGAATAGTATGTGTCGGTGTTATCTTCTCCTGCGCATCCATTTCACAACTCCTGCTTTCAATTCACTCAAAGCCAACTATACAAACACTTGATAAATATATTGTAATGTATAAATGCGTAAATCACATCAAATATATATCTTCAGACAAAAAAATTGTCTGACTCTCTGCCAGACAATCTTTCTTCAGCTTAAACCTTGCCGCCTGTGAACTTCTGACCGTCAATCAGAACTCTGACCATCAGTACAGAACCCCATGGCTGGGACTTGATGAGCTTCTTTGCATAAGAAGCAGGATCACCATCTGTTCCATCAGCGTATGTTACTTCGAACTGCATTTCCATTGGATTCAGGTTCTTTACATAAACATACTTAGGATTCTCATTTTCTTCGAGAACTTTGCGGATTTCATCACGCTTCAGTGCAGAATTAACATTTACGAGCATTTTGTTTTCTCCTTTTCCTTGGCACTATTATAGCATTTTGTAATCGTTTGCAACACTCCACCTGTTCAATTCTTGTTTCTGTTTCGCAGTTCCTCAAACATGGAAGCCATGATGTTTTCTTTTGTTTCATCATCTTCCTCATCACTTCCAAACACAATACCCGCATCCAGCCTTGACTGATCAAGTACTGCCATTGTCTGCAGACTATGGTTCATCCAGATTTCCATTGTCCTTTTATCACCTGTATCAATGACTTCCTGAATACGTGCAAACTCCCTCTGCATCGGATTTTCATCCTGGACAACATCAAGCATTTCCTGCATACCGGTTTTTCTGTCCGTAAACGTGACATTATGTACAAAACCTGGTCTGTCCGGAATGGTTATGGTTCCAAGGTTTCCCTGGATCGAGATACCACTTGTCGAAGCACTATCCTTGGCACCCGTACATACCGCCTTGAACCTGCCATAATCCAAAAGAAGAACACCGGAAGTATCAATACCATTAAACCCGATGTTTGCCATATAGAGGGAAGAACGCGGTGAGCCAAAAAGCCCTGTCATAAAGTGCACATTGTAAACATTGATATCATAGAGGGCACCACCGGAAAGCTTTGGATCAAATGCCGGCAATACCTTTCCTTCAAGATAGGCATCATAGCGGCTTGAGTACTGGCTGTAATTGGCAAGGATGAGGGAAATCTCCCCGACCTTCTCCAGGTTTTTGACAATAGAAGCATAGTTTGCACTATAGCGCAACATGATTGCCTCAAAGAGGAACACATTCTGTTCACTGGCAATATCTGACAATTCTCTTGCTTCAGCATACGAAGAAACAAGCGGTTTTTCTACAATGACATGTTTCCCCTCAAGCATTGCCTGCTTTGCATAGCTGAAGTGTGCACTGTTGACAAGCGCGATATACACCGTATCAAAGCTTTCATCCGCCAGGAAGCCAGCATAGTCAGTATAGACCTTTTCAATATGATACTGCTTTGCGACAGGCATGCCTCTTTCTTCACTTCTGCACCATAAGGCATTGATCGCAATGCCTTCTTTTTGCATTGCCACAATGGCAGGATGGACAATCCCACCATTTCCTACAATTCCAACTTTCATTCCATCACCTCAAAGAAAAACCGCATCTCTGCGGTTTCTCACACTCAGTCGAGATCTTCGCCGTTAGAAGCAATTACCTTCTTATACCAGTAGAAGGAATCCTTTTTCTCACGGTGGAAGTCACCATTACCGTCATTGTCACGGTCTACATAGACAAAACCGTATCTCTTCTTCATTTCACCAGTAGAAGCAGAAACAAGGTCTGTGCAGCCCCACATTGTATAACCCATGAGTTCTACACCATCTTCAACTGCTTCCTTCATTGCCTTGATGTGATCGCGGAGGTAGTTGATGCGGTAGTCATCATGGAACTTGCCATCTTCTGCTCTTTCATCATTCGCACCAAGACCGTTTTCAACAATCATAAGCGGAATTTCATAACGCCCATAAACCGCATTGAGATAAATTCTCAATCCCATCGGATCAATCTGCCAGCCCCAGTCACTTGCCTTGAGGTAAGGATTTTTAATGCCGGTAAACATATTACCTGCAGCCTTGAGCGCTTCCGGATCAAGAGAAGCACAAGAGCTCATGTAATAGGAGAAGCTGTAGAAATCAACTGTTCCTTTTGCGAGAATTTCATCATCACCCGGCTCTGTGCGGACTGTGATATTGTGGTCCTTGAAGTAACGCTTTGCATAATATGGATAATGACCTCTGACCTGCACATCACCACAGAACCAGTTAGCCATGTTCATCTTATCCTGCGCTTCCTTGACATCAATCGGGTTCGGTGTAAACGGATAGGTCATATTTCCGGCAATCATGAGACCAATCTTGTTATCCGGATTGACTTCATGACCGATGACAACTGCCTTTGCACTTGCCACAAACTGGTTGTGCAGAGCAGTGAAGCGATCAGATGCTTCTTCTGGTGTTTCTTCCAATTTGAACATTGGCTTATGGTCATCTCCCTGCATGCCAAGGGACATGATTCTGCCCATTGCCTGCACACCGATGTTGATTTCGTTGAATGTCAGCCAGTAGCGGACTTCATCTTTGTATTCGTTGAACAAAGTTGTTGCATAACGGACAAAGTGATCAATCACCTCTCTGCCTGTCCAGCCATTGTACTTTTCTGAAAGTCCCCATGGCAACTCATAGTGAGAAATTGTAACCAGGGGTTCAATATCAAACTTCTTGCATTCCGCAAATACCTTATGATAGAAGTCAAGGCCTGCCTGATTTGGCTCTTCTTCCATACCAGTCGGGTAAATTCTCGCCCAGTTGATAGAGAGGCGATAGCACTTGAACCCCATTTCACCATAGAGGGCAATATCCTCTTTGTAATGATGGTAGAAATCTACTGCTTCATGGGATGGATAGTACACATTTGGATCAATGTCCTTATCCCATAAGCGCGGTGTATCTACTGTTCCACCACGGATGTGGTCAGGAACAGATGCGCCTTTACCATCTGCGTCCCAACCTCCTTCAAACTGATTGGCAGCAGTTGCGCCGCCCCACAAAAAACCTTTAGGAAATGGCATAATATTGTTCTCCTTTCTGCCTGTATTCCAAACTACAAAATTCTTCAATTTTCATTTCACCATCGCAATAATCCACAACGGAAACACTGCAATTCTCAGCATAGATTCCCTTTTTCTGCATGTCTTCTACAATGCCTGGTTCAAGCATATTCATCCCATTCATGATCACACCACCATGTGTCACAATGAGCACATTTTCATCCTTACATTCTTCAGCGATTGCCTTCCATGCATTGACTGCACGGTTACCGGCTTCTTCAATTGTTTCGCCACCAAACTTTGCAAAACCACCTTCGTTGCGCATACACTGCATAAACACATCACTCATGGCGTCACCTTCAATGGAACCAAAATGCATTTCCTTGAGTGCTTTGCGCTGTTCAAGCGTTATCTTTCTTTCGCCAATGATGTTACATGCTGTATCAAATGTTCTTTCCGAAGTTGAACAAAACGCATGTGAAAAAGGAATATCCTTCAAACCATAGCCAGCACACTTTGCCTGCATAACACCTTTTTCTGTCAGTGGTGAATCACACCATCCCTGCACAAGATGCTTGTAGTTAAACAAAGTTTCTCCATGTCTTACAATATACAATTTCATCGCTTTCTCCGTCATTTCAAGCTAACTATTATATTAACATAAGCGCTTTCAAACCACAGTATACAAATGTGAATTCTTCCTATGCCAAACCATCCGTATGCATGTTGGCAATATTTTTTTAAATGAAATTGTGAGGACTTCCCAGATTTCCGGTAATAAGAATAAGTGAAAGGAGGCTCTTATGAAAAAGAAGGAGCGATTGGAATATGAAAAGATACTTCGTGACCTCACTTTGATGAGTGATACCTTTTCTGCTGAGATTTTCAAACACAAGGAATGTGCAGAACATCTTCTGCGCACACTGTTGCGTGATGAAACCATCAGGTTGAAACATGTAGAAGTTCAGAAGGAAATCAGAAATATGTGGGGTAAAGGTGTCAGGTTTGATGTATATGGCATCAGTGATACGGGTGATGTCTATGATGCTGAGATTCAAAATAACCTTTCTGATTCCTCCGTAAACAGGGCTGCCTATAATGGAGCACTGATGGCAATGCGCAACCTGAAGAAAGGCTTGAAATTCAAAAAGAAGGGGTACAGGAAGAAGTTCCATGTTGCCTTTATTACAGATGGTGATGCATTGGGCTATGGACAAAGAGAAAATCATATATCATACTATTGTAAAGAAAACATGGAAAAGATAGATGCAGGTGCTGACATACACTACTACAACAGCAGAATGCATGATGACAGTCCAATTGGCAGGATGATGCATGATTTTCATGAGAAATGTGTGGATGCCATGCAGGATGAGGTATTTCAGAAATATGTGCGTTATTACAAGGAAACGCCGAAAGGAAGGAAACATATGTGCAAGGTAATGGAAAAGATTCGCAGAGATGGATACAAAGATGGTGAGAAA
>CASEPS010000096.1 GCA_949289855.1 uncultured Erysipelotrichaceae bacterium | reverse complement strand
ACCGCATCAGCTTGCCCTTGTCAACAGTTTTTTTATCTGTTTCTCGGTTGTTGCCTCAGCGCATGTATGAATTTACTCTTTTTCCTTACGCTTGTAAAGAAGAAATTTTATGTAAGCGGTTATCGTTTTTGGGAATTGTTTTGTGCATTTTCAAGATCTTCAAAATCTCCCAATGTTTCAAGCTTCACATGAGATGCATCTACGCCACTTCTGTTTGTCTCCTGTTCACGCAAAGAAGATGGATATTCCCCATTTAATTGTCCTCTGATACTCATCCCTCTCAAACGGACAACTTCCTGTAAAGTATCTGCAGCTTTTTCAAAATCTTCAACACAGCAGAAAGCAGTTGGATCTTCCTTGATATACGGATGGATCATTTCTCTGATTCTTTCCATTTCTACTAGATACTGTTCATTTTCCACATAGTCCGCTACAAGTTTATCCAGATATGCATAGTACTGCTGGAAACAGGCATCTACCTGCATGACATGATGGTAGAGTGGTCTTTCCCGCATAATGGTTCCAACACATGGTGTATCAATGGGATAATTGATCAATACATTCGGGTCTTTGATGGGATTACTCATCCCAAGTGCATATGTACCAAAGGCAAGATTATAGTCCCACGGTAGTATAGACAACTTCCCTTCTTCTTCATACAGCAGATAATTATGTCCGGTATAGCCTGCATAACTATCCCAGTTGAGGGTCATGGCATGGGCTGCAAAATACCGTATTACTTCATCAGTATCGATAACTTCTTCGAGATCTTCTTTCGCATTGAGTTTTTTCAAAGCTTCAATGACGTGCATCTTATCACTATCAGAAACCGGTATCTTTGCCTGTTCAAAAATGCCAGGATAGCTTTCCGGTTCATCATCGATATATTGCAGAGCAACATCTTTATTATCATCTTTTAAAGACCGGTAATCCGGTTTATAGAGTTTTCCATGGTCGCTGCCAAAATTCCGCCTTGCAAAAGCTTCTTCTGCTTCTTCCACCGCAAGATAGAGTCCCCATGGTTTATCATTGATGGTCACAAAGACATAACTGCAAAGCGGTGCAGGAACCTCCAGAAAATGCATCATGTCATAGGCAAGCCATGTCTTCATATAACTGTTATCCTGAAATGACGCATCCAGGGACAATTTGTCCAGTCCCTGGTAATTGCCACCTTTTGTGTAATGGTCAAATTCCAATTTCAAGCTGAATCGTGACAAACCATATTCCTGTGTCAGCCGTAAAGAATTATTCCCCTTTGTGCGCAAACCAACCTGTTCCACCATTTCCCCATCAATTTCTACATCCGCAGCAACATATTCTTCTTCACCTGCATCAGAAAGAAAAACATTCAGGTCCTGAATATGAATATGCATGGTATGTACATAACTGTCATCGAAGAGCTGTACTGCATATGCTGGTACTTCCGTGTTATGCATTGCTGAATGCTTGCCAGCGATGAAAACACAAGTGATCAGTATTGCTGCAGCCATCGCCCCGCAGGCAAGCCAGTCCATCATCTTCCGGGTAATCATAGGCTAACCCATATAGTCGCCATTGTAGGAAACAAGTACACAATGCATTACCCCGTCCATCGCAGACAATGCGTTGACAAGTGTGCTGTCACCATCTTTCAGACGGACCTCATAATTTACTTCAATTTCTCCCGCCTGTACGGTTTTACTCTTGAGACTCATCTTCTTTGCATTGGCAAAAATAAACTCTCTTGCATTGCACTCTGTACTTTCATCCTGACAACGGACTACCAGAATATACGGAATAGTACGTTCACGATGTTGCGAAAGAACAAGAATTGTCAGACCGATAAACAGACTGCCTACCACTGCTAATGGTAACAGTTCTGCCGCAAGGACAATACCGATAGAAATACTCCAGAAAAGAAAAGCAATGTCCTGTGGTTCTTTGATGGCAGTACGAAAGCGGACAATGGAAAGTGCACCAACCATGCCAAGTGAAAGTACAACATTACTGACAACTGTCATAATTAACATTGTCGTAATCAGAGTAATCGCAATCAGCACAATGCCAAAGGAAGGTGAGTACATCACACCGCTGTAACTCTTTTTGTAGACAAAGAATACAAACATGCCTAACAACAATGCCATCACAAGCGCAAATCCCATATCAAACAAAGATATGCTTGTGGCATTTTCCAGAAATCCGGATTTGAAAATATCCTGAAAACTCATCTTTCTTTCTCCTGTTTACTCATATCTTCGACAAATTGCATACTTGGAACAGGCTGCAGCACTACGATCTTTCAGCTGAATTACATTCCTGATAAATTCTGGCAGAAATGCATCATATTTCACTTCAAGAATTGTCGTCGCATCACCAGCTGAAACAAAAGGACAGACAGGATTGAGAAAATCCGTATTGGTTAAAGCAGTGCGGACATTGCGGTCAAAGGTAACTCTCACATTGCCGGGAATGTACGTAAATGCTTCACGCTCATAGCGAACAATGACCTTTGGTCTTAACAGTTTTCCGTTCCATTTACCATAAAATTCTTTTTTCAATCCATCATCAGATGAAAGAAGAAAAGAAACATCTCCCATCAGTAACTTTTCCACATCTTCCTTTGAAAGGACTGCACTCTTCTTTCCACAAAGACCATTGATCTTGTATTTCTTCTCAAGACGGATGAATGTCACATCATCCCCATAGTAGCGCAATCTGAACTTCTCCCGAAAGTTGATACCGGCAGTTTTCTCCCTCAGTGCCTCATCATATGGCGTATCAAAATACAAACTTGTGATCGTATATGACCCATCATTTCCTGCATGGCTGTCCCTTTTCAACAACATTTCAAGTTTGCGGGAAAGCACCAAATCCTCCGCAGGAGTGATCTGGTGCTTATATTCATGTCTCAGCTTTCTGTTCACCTCAGTCATCATAGCCGCTATCGCCATAACCACTGTTACCATAGTCACTGTAGCCACTGTCTCCACCATATACCGGAGCCGGCTGAACAGGTGCAGCAGGTGCTGGAGCCGGCTGTACCTGCACTGGAGCAGGAGTTGGTGTTGGGGCAGGAACAGAATAATCTGTTACACCATCGTTATTTGGTCCATAGTCTGTGTCATTATAGTCAGTCACACCATCATTGTTTGGACCATAGTCTGTATTACCATAATCGGTATAGCCATCACTATCCGGACCATAATCCGTCATATGGTAATCGGTAACACCATCATTTTCTGCACCATAATCCGTATCCTGTACAGTACCTTCCTGTCTATGACCGGCCTTGATGACTTTACCTGTACGGGCATCAATGTCATATTCATATTCGACACCATTCGCATAGAATTCCAGTTCATACACAGCAACACCATGATCGAAATCAAATTCACGGTCATCAAATACAGCACTTCCTGCATCAACATTTGCCTGTGCAAGTGCAATCTGCTTTGCTTTATCCAGTGAAATCAGACCAGTATCATTTGCGGACCTTTGTGGATCATAGTCATCATCATCGATGACAATGACATCCGATGTCAATGTGAGTTCACCAGCAGTGGTTTCTACATGTTGCTGTAACCGGGACTGGAATTCCTGTTCCGGCATGATAGTCCCCTGTTCAAACTGCAGAATGATATTGCGGGGGTTACCATCAAGATCTTCAATGAAATAACCAGCTTCATGGATCTTTGCGATCAGATCATCCAGCACTGTCCGGCAATCTTTGCCTACATAATCCTGATAGGATGTAACAATGCTTTCACCATCGGTATTCATACCATCAAGATTTGTCACATTGCCATGTTCATCATAGGTAATCCGGATTTCCGGATTGACACTGAGAATCATGGAACCGGTCTCTGGCTGGTTGTCTTTCGAAGAAGTTTGTGTGCATCCTGCAAGAAGCAGAGATGTTGTGAGTGCTGCAGCAGCTGCAGTGAGATACTTGTTTGTTCGTTTCATTGTTTTTCTCCTTTTCTTACTGTAGTTGTTCAGGCTCATTCACCTTACACTCATAGACTCCGCATGGATTGTTGTAAAAGTGGGGTACCAGCAACTTTTTTTAATCATATCCTGAATCGTTATCATAACCGCTGTATCCAGAGTCACCAGATGGATAGACAGGCGCTGGCTGGACAAGTGCCGGTTGTTGCTGGACGGGAGCTGGTACCGGTGTTGGGGTTGCTGTTGGGGTCGGGACTGGGGTTGGGGTTGACGTTGGCACAGGTGCAGCAATGTCTTCTCTGTACTTCACTTCTGTTTCCGCATAGTTATAAATTTCTATTTCATAATTACCAAGACTTGAAACATACGCTTCCATCTCAGATCTGAATGCTATTCCATATTCCACAAACAAAGCTTCATCCGGTGTATCGATCGTAAAAGAAATCGTTCCACCATCCGTCAGATACTCCATGTCCAAAGACCTATCGACAAGATCCTTCGCCACCTCAACCTGATCCTTTCCTTTTGCTTCATAACCTGCAATGAGCTTTTCGCCATCTGAATTACCTGCAACAAGTTCCAATACCTCTCCCTTACGGTTGAGATTCATTGCAACATCCGGATTAATGGACAAATAAACATGAGAGTAAATCGCTATGGAATTACTGTACCAGTTAAAGGCAAAGAAGAAGGCTGCACCAGCAACCGCAACTGCACCAATCGCTATGCCTGGAGTGAAAAATGATACGTGCTCTTTTTGCTCATCATGCATGAGAACAATATCCTCTACAGTTTGTCCAACTGAATAGTTGAAATTACATGCCTTCACAAACCTGCCTTCTTCATCTATCAATACGGCAAATCCAGGATGACATTCCAGAACCAGATACGTTTTCATCAAGCATACCCCCTGACTATTCGGGAAAGATGACCACGAATAATTTCAAATCCATTTGTATAAATCAATAACATCGCTACAAGATATTTCCTGTGCCGTTCA
Organism: uncultured Erysipelotrichaceae bacterium; assembly: GCA_949289855.1. Taxonomy (GTDB): domain Bacteria; phylum Bacillota_I; class Bacilli_A; order Erysipelotrichales; family Erysipelotrichaceae; genus Bulleidia. The sequence continues at coordinate 940 of CASEPS010000096.1, read as the reverse complement.
ATTGTCTTTCGCTCTACCCCACTCCCCTCAACAAGGCGTGCAACAGGAAGACGTTTTGAAGAAAGAAAATCCTGGAGAAGGTCAGCATCATTCTTTGCATAAGCAATGACTTTACAGCATGCATCAAACGTCCGGTTCTGCCGTGGACAATTGTCCGCAACATCTGTAAAAGAAATACCAAAATCCTGTATTTCTCTCGACAACAACACAATCTCTTCAGCTGTCGCTTCACGATGCATAAAGTTTTCGTGCTCGTCTTCCTGAGATGGTAAAGTATCAAGCAGCGTAGCACCTTCATCATCAAATGGTTCATCAAGAGAAGCTATGCCACTATGTCTTACTTCTTTGCGATGATAGTCAATTAAACGAATCCGTATCAACAAAGCCGCAAACCGGAAAAAGGACCCTTTCATAACCGAATATTCAAGAATAGCTTCATGGAAAGCCATCATGGCAATATTCAGTTCATCATCTCTCCCCTTCACTGGAGAACGGTTCAAAAACTTAGCTGTTTCCCCTTTGATAAAAGGAAGATATGTCAGAATCAGAGAATCAGCAGCTTCAAGATTATTCTTTGCTTCATTGACCTGTTTTACAATTGCATGCGCATCACTCATAATCCCTTCTCCATTCATAGAAATACGTAGACACAATCCCATAAACAGGGTAAATACCCGATTTAGTGCACTTCTTTGAAGAAATTAAATAGAAACATTGTAAAAGAGGCAAGAAATATGAGTAAAGCTTCTGTTAACTTAAACATATGGTCAAATTTGTATACAGAATAACTGCACAAAAAGGACACTATGAAACATAATAACAGTTTACTGAGGGGGAAAACAAAAAAAAGGAAGACAATGTCTTCCTTTTACCCGGCAGCGTGCTTGTTTTGCCGTCAGGCTATCTTCGCCGCTGGAGTGCTTAACTTCTGTGTTCGGGA
>CASEPS010000095.1 GCA_949289855.1 uncultured Erysipelotrichaceae bacterium | reverse complement strand
TTTTTCTGGATCTGCAGTTTTGAAATCGTGCATCAGTCTTCCACGACTTGTGGAGAGATCCTGCATCCTGCAGTTCAAATACATAATACACGATCCATCTCTGAAAAGGCTACCGTTTGGAACAATTATTCTTGGAATAACATACACTGGTCTTCCTTTTTTGAACATGTCTCCATCGGTGATGAAGATGACATACAACTCCGGAAGGGAATCATAGGTCATGCCACTTTCCAGGATCTTTGTGTCAATGATAGAACCATAGTAGCGTGCACGTTGTGGCAAAGCCAAAGACAAGTCATTCTGCGGTTCAAGGTTGTACAGGGGACCTTTTCTGTCCACCGCAAGCAAATCCATTTGTGTTTCTTTGCCAAACAGGTTGGTAAGTTTTTCCTGTGGAAAGGACTCCACAATTTCAAGGGTTGGATCATCAAAGATGTCCTGCAGAACTGCTTCAACGCATTTTCTGTCTCTGAATATGACATTCATGAACGTGTCCTGCATGAGTGTCATTCTCTGGGCGATGTTCTCATGGGTATCGCTCCAGCGTTTCTCATATGTTTGAGACATAGTAGTTTCACCTCTTTCTACTAGTCTTATTCCCGAAAAACGTCATTTTCCTCAAAAAAAGTGAAAAAAGTTTTTGAAAAGAAAAAGATTATGCATGGTGCATAATCTCTTCGTTAGTGGTTCAATGGAAGACCAGCTTTGTAATTTCTGAGTATTCTTCTGAATTCGATGGTGAACATGGTTGCGGTAGAAATAACCGCAATCGTATCTGCAACTGGTTCGGCAAGGAAGACGGCAAATACTTTGTCCTGGAAGAACAGTGGCAGAATGAAGATCAGCGGTATGAGAAGGATGATTTTTCTCAGTATTGCCAGGAACAGAGAGACTTTGGCATTGCCAAGGGCAATGAATGTCTGCTGGCAGGCAATCTGGATACCGAAGATCAACGACATTGACATATAGATGCGGATTGCCCATACCGTGTAGTCACCTAGTGCTGCGTCACTTGTGAAGATGGAGATGAACACTTGTGGGGCAAACATGGCAATGGCCCACAACAGACAAGAGTAGGCAATGGACAGCTTCAACAACAGGAAGAATGCTTTTTTGACGCGTTCGATATTGCCTGCACCATAGTTGAAGGAGACAATTGGCTGTGAACCCTGGGTCAATCCTTGTAATGGCAGCATGGAAAACTGCATGACCGAGGAAAGGATGGTCATCGCACCTACTGCAAGGTCTCCACCGTATTTCAATAGTGAAGAATTGAAGCAGACTGAGATGGCACTTTCGGTTGCCTGCATGATGAATGGTGACATGCCAAGGGCAAGACAGGACGCAAACAATGCAGGTTCAATTTTCAGATATTTCTTTTTGATTCTGAGGTTTGTCTTTTTGCCAAGCAGGAAAGCCATGACCCAGATGGCTGAAACTGCCTGGGAAAGAATTGTTGCAAGGGCTGCACCTTCGACACCCATGTTGAAGCCAAAGATGAGAATCGGATCAAGGACAATGTTGATGATGGCACCGATGACAACACTCATCATACTGATATTGGCAAAGCCCTGGGAAGATATAAAGTAATTGAGACCGAGGGCAATTTCGACAAACAATGTGCCAAGAGCATAGATTCTCAGATAACTCCAAGCATAGCTGATGGTATTTTCACTTGCCCCAAACATCATTAACAGGTCCTGTCCAAACAGCAGTAATATGATGGTCAGTGCAATACCAGCCACAAATGTACCGGTTGTACAGTTGCCAAGTATTTTTTCTGCTGTTTCATGGTCTTTTCTGCCAAGCATGATGGCTGCTTTAGTCGCACCACCCATGGCCATTAGTGCTGCAAAGGCACTGACGACCATAATGAGGGGAAACGACACGCCGACACCAGTTAATGCTGTGGCACCAATTTCCGGGATATGGCCGATGTACATACGGTCGACAAGGTTGTAGAGAACATTGACGATCTGTGCTGTAATGGCCGGTACTGCCAGTTTGAAGAGAAGCTTGCCAACCGGATCATTTCCAAGATCCGTCTTCTTCTCTGCTTTTGTTTTCACATGAATCACTTCCTTTTCATAAGGTCATATATTTTATCATGACAATGGAAAGAGAGTGTTAACTGTTCTCAATATCTGCTACTTCCAATTGAATTTTGGCAGTTGTAAGATCCAGTTCTTCTTCAATATGACCAAGATAGTTGACAGTGTGGGGGGCAATACTGACATCTTTGGTGGCAATGGAAAGGGCATGCCAGCCTTCAAACCATGTGATATCACCTGCTTTGATTTCTGAAACAAATGGTGTATCGGTAGAACTGATGGATGGAAACTTTGCGTAGTATTCATGACCATTGCGCTCTTCCAGGATGACTGGTCTGTTTTCTTCTTTGAGGTATGTGAAGATTGGATGGTTTTCTGTTGTTGCGTGGATTGTTTTGTTATTTATGTGCATTGTAACTTTCTGTTTCATACGTTTCTCCTTTAAAAAAAGGCAGGTATAACCTGCCATAAAACTATTTTGAACGATGTCCGCCAAAAACTTCTGACATATGCATGTCTGCCAGTGCATTATCGAGTGCTTCTACTTCTTCTTGCGATAGTTCAATGAAAGAAGCTTCGAAGTTTTCTTTGATGCGGCTCAGTTTACGTGAACCTGGAATTGGTACGATATATGGTTTCTTGTTGAGCATCCAGGCAAGGGAAATCTGGGCAGGGGTGGCATTTTTGTTCTTTGCGGTTGTTTCGATGAGGTTGAGCAGGTCTTCGTTTTCAGCTACACCTTCTTTTGTGAACTGTGGCATTCTTGTGCGGAAGTCTGCTGAACTGTTTTCAAACTGTGAAGTGTCGCGGTAACGTGCAGTGAGAAATCCATTTGCCAGTGGACTGAAGGCCACAAAGCCGATGTGCAGTTCTTCCAGGGTTGGAAATAGTTTTTCATAGTCGCGGTACATCATGGAGAGTCTGTTCTGGATAGCTGTCACATGGCATACTTTGTCTGCTCTTCTGATATATTCTTCATTTGCTTCAGAAATGCCCCAATGGGTGATTTTGCCTTCCTGAATGAGTTCCTTCATTGTTTCTGCAACTTCTTCCGGGCTGACTTTTGGATCGATGCGGTGCTGGTAGTATAGGTCAATATGATCAGTTTTCAGCTTTGTGAGGCTGCCCTCCACAGATTTGCGGATGGTATTTCTGCTGCTATCGAGTTCGAGGTGATCACCCATGTGACGTACACCACATTTTGTGGCGATGATGACCTTGTCGCGGTATGGAACAAGGGCATTGCCGACAAGTTCTTCATTGTAGGCAGTTGTTCCATCTGGATTGATGCCGGTATAGCATTCTGCTGTGTCAAACATCGTATAGCCGATATCTACTGCCTGTGCGATCAGTTCTGTCATTTCCTTAGTGTCAGCTGGTGCACCAGATGCGTGGGTCATACCCATACAGCCAAGTCCTACCGGTGATACGACAAGATCATTTCCAAGTGTTCTGTTTTTCATATGTGTCTCCTTTGTCTGTCTTCATTGTAGGTTTTGTGAGTGGTATGAACAATTCGGATTCTTTCTGATATGCATAAGTACAGCTTATGGTGGAAATGTCTGTTTTCAAAAGTGAAGCATATGATATAATGCGCACATGCGTGAAATGACGAACAGAATGACAGAAGGAAGCCCTACAAGGCTCATTATTCACTTTGCTCTCCCCCTGATGCTGGGCAACATGTTGCAGCAGGTGTACATCATGACGGATACATTGATTGTATCCCGTGTTCTTGGTATCAATGCGCTTGCAGCAGTGGGGGCGACGGACTGGCTGAGTTATATGATGATTTCCATCGTACAGGCAGTTTCGCAAGGCTTTGCGATTATGCTGGCACAGGACTTTGGTGCAGATGACCATGAACATTTACATAAGGCACTTGCCCATTCGATTAAACTGGCATTGATTCTCACCGTTGTGATTACGGCAGCGGCTCTTGTGATTATGAATCCATTGTTGCAGCTGATGCATACAAAGAGTGAGCTGATGCCGATGGCATCCGGGTATCTTGGCGTGATCTATGCGGGATTACCGGCAGTCATGTTATTGAACTTTGGCTCTTCCGTATTGCGTGCTTTTGGCAACAGTAAGACACCACTCTATGCGGTAGCTATCTCAGCCTGCCTCAATGTTGTGCTGGATCTTTTGTTTGTGGCAGTGTTTGATTTTGGGGTAGAGGGCGCAGCGGTCGCAACGGTCATGGCACAATGCATTGCCGGTTTGTTCTGCCTGTATGCCATATCAAAGATTGACTGGATATCCATCAAAAAAGAACATTTTGGCAGGGAAAAAGGTCTTGACTGGAAGTTGTTTTCCCTGAGCTGGCCGATGATGATTCAGAATATGATCATCGCTCTTGGTGGTCTTGTTGTGCAGTCGCAGGTCAACCAGTATGACATATCGTTTATTTCGGGTTATACCGCAACAAATAAGATTTATGGACTTCTGGAAATGGCTGCGATTGCGTATGGCTTTGCAATGGTTACCTATATTGGACAAAACTATGGTGCCCATCTTGTGGACAGAATCAAAAAAGGCATTAAGGATGCCTGCATTGTTGCCGTGATCACAAGCTCCATCATCGCATTGTGTATGTTGTTGTTTGGCAGAACGATTACCGGTATGTTTTTGACAGGAGAAGGGGCAGATGTTGTGGAAGCTGGAAATGTTGCTTATCAGTTCCTGTTGATCATGTCACTGCCATTGCCGGTTCTCTATATCCTCTATATTGCAAGAAGTTCCCTGCAGGGGTTTGGTGATACGGTCAATCCGATGATTTCGGGTATTGCGGAATGTGTTACCCGTATATTGATTGCTTTGTTTGCCGTAAATCTGCTTGGCAGTATAGCAATGCTGGTTGCCGAACCTGCTGCCTGGTTTGCAGCGATGGTATTGTTAATTGGTGCTTTGTTCAAACGGATACGTGGACTAGAAAAGACAACGGATTAATCGGTACGAATGGTGTCAGTCTTGGACAATATCAGACTGACATCTTTTTTTGTCTTGTAATAAAGAAAAAGCAGACATTTCTGCCTGCCTGTAAATATGGTGACATGTACGGGATTCGAACCCGTGAGTGCCGCCGTGAAAGGGCGGTGTGTTAAGCCGCTTCACCAACATGCCACATCAGTGAGTGCTTGTATAAGATACCATATGTCAGAGTGGTATGCAAGAGGTTTTTGAAAAAATTTTTGTTGTTGTTTTGCACAAAAAAAGCAGACCTTGTCTGCTTTGAGGCAGGGGTAGAGAGAATCGAACTCCCATCAGCGGTTTTGGAGACCGATGTACTACCATTGTACGATACCCCTGTAAAAATATGGTGACATGTACGGGATTCGAACCCGTGAGTGCCGCCGTGAAAGGGCGGTGTGTTAAGCCGCTTCACCAACATGCCACGTTTGTGTGCCATAAGATAATACCATAGCTGTTTGCGGGTGGCAACATGTTTTTTTACAAGAATTTTCTGTAACTGGTGTATAATAACCACTGTTGTGAGCCGGTTTTCAGAAACTTCTATTTTGCCTGCATCATCATGAGGTGGCTCATCTGACAGATTGAAATAGTGTCATGGTATGACACGTAAAGGAGTATACAATGTCAAAACAACCAGCCAGATATTCTCTGTCTGATTTTATATGTTCAAACAGAGGAGCACAATTTGTTATTCCGGTATATCAGCGGAATTATTCCTGGAATCCTGAAAAGGAAACCAGACAGTTTATGGATGATATGGAACATCTGCTGCATACATCATCCACCCACTTTCTTGGTATTCTGATTTATGTATTGAATGAAGAAACCGTTCCGGTACAGCTAATGGTCGTCGATGGACAGCAGCGATTGACGACAGCTTTTATCTTTCTGCTTGCTTTGCGCAAGGCTTCTCTTGTCAAAGGAGACCGTAAGACAGCAGAGAAGATTGACCAGGATTATATATTTAATGAAAATCGCGATGCGGTGCGCATCAAGCCATCTGTTGCCCAGGATGATGTATTTGCTTCACTTGTGTATGGCAATGAAGGGGGAATTTCTTTCCGGGACAGTGAGACAAATGTTTACCGGAATTATGTGTATATTCTTTCCCGGCTTGAAGAATTGTTGAAACATTACCGTCTGCATGAAATTCTCAATGTGCTGACAAGACTGGATGTGCTTGCTTTTCCATTAGAGAAAAAAGATAATGTGCAGCAGATTTATGAATCGATCAATGCGACAGGTGCACCTCTGACTGCTTCTGATCTCATCCGCAACTTCGTGCTGATGAATTATGAGGAAAATGTGCAGGAAAGGCTGTACAGAATGT
>CASEPS010000094.1 GCA_949289855.1 uncultured Erysipelotrichaceae bacterium | reverse complement strand
CTTATCCTGACAAAAAGGGATATACAAAAGGTGCTGAACTTCCGGTTCTGATTCCGGAGGTTTAGCACCATTTTTAAGTCTTAAATTCCAAAGTCAGGTTTTATCGCAATTCATATGCATTATCAAAACAAAATCAATGCACCAGAAGGCAAAACAGTATAATATGTAGGCATTGATTCAAGCGGAGGCTGCATATGACAGAAATAAACAAATCCATCGCAGGATTTACCATAGTAAACAAAAAGGAATTGGCGGATTGTCATGGTGTCATGACAATCATGCAACATGCAAAGACAGGCGCAAGACTTTGTTACCTTGACCGGGATGATGACAACATGACATTTTCCATCGCCTTCAAAACCATTCCCCAGGATGATACAGGTGTGTTCCATATTCTCGAACATTCCGTGCTCAATGGCAGTGACAAATATCCTGTCAAAGAACCATTTGTCGAACTGCTAAAGAGCAGTATGAACACCTTTCTCAATGCGATGACATTCTCAGACAAGACCATGTTTCCGGTTTCTTCCAGAAACAAAAAAGACTTCATGAACCTTGTCTCCATCTATCTTGATGCGGTATTTCACCCTTCCATTTACCATAACAAACACATCTTTGAACAGGAAGGCTGGCATTATGAAATACGCAGTAAAGAAGATGAACCAGTATATAAAGGGGTAGTCCTCAACGAAATGAAAGGTGCCATGTCTTCTGTAGATGACTGTATAGTTGACAAGACATGTTCCATTTTGTTCAAAGACAACTGCTATCGGTTTAATTCCGGTGGTAACCCGGACCATATTACAGATCTTTCGTATGAACAGTTCCTTGAGACACATCGAACCTTCTACCATCCTTCCAATGCCTGGATATTCCTCGATGGAAAGATGGACCTCGAAGCGGTACTTTCTCTCATCGATTCTTATCTCAGCACATTTGAAAAGAAGGAACTCTCTTTTGCAATTACAGAACAGTCAATACTCCCTGCTTCTTCCTATACATTCCCTTATGAAATACAGGAAGGAGAATCCACAGAAGACAAGACAATCTTTGCCTTTGCAAAGATCATGATGTCCTATAAAGACAGAGAGAAGAACATTGCCTTCAATGTACTGACTTCCTTATTAACAGGTTCCAATGATGCCCCACTCAAAAAAGCATTACTCGATAAGGGACTGTGTGAAGATGTGGAATTTGTCCTCATCGATGGTATTTCCCAGCCATTTGCCATCCTGCTCATACGCAATACAGAGAAAGACAAACTAAACGAAATACAGGCTGTCATTGATGAAACAATTGAAACACTTCTTCATGATGGCCTTGATGAAGAAGAAATCACTGCTACCCTCAACCAGATGGAATTCCGTTATCGGGAAAGAAGTGAACCTGCTGGTGTCATCAATGCGGAAGATGCGATGGAATCATGGCTTTATGAAGAAGACCCTTCCCTGTATCTTTCCTTAAGCAGTGTATATGAGACATTGCATGAGAAAAACGGTACTGGATATTATGAAACACTATTGCAGGAATTCTTCTTTGATAAAGAACATATCCAGACACTGACCTTTGTTCCTGACAATACCCTTGGCAAAGCAAGAGCAGAAGCAGAAAAGAAGCGCCTTGAAGCCATCAAAGCAACATGGGATGACGCAACTATTGAAAAGATGATGCAGGAAAATGCCGCACTGGATACATGGCAGAAGACACCTGATAGTAAAGAAGCACTTGACACATTGCCAAAACTTGCCCTGAGCGATGTAGAACTGTTACCTGCAGAAGATCATCGTTCCACAAAGGAATACCGCCATGTGCCAGTACTAGTCTATCCGGCAGAAGATTCCGGCATTGTCTATATGAACCTGTATTTCAACCTTGCCGGTATTCCGGAAAATATGCTTTCTTCCCTCAGTTTCTATGTCTCTCTTCTGAGTGACCTTTCCACAAAGAAACATTCTGTCAAGGAACTACAGAAAGAAATCAAAAAGACAATCGGTTCACTCAGTTTCTCTGTCTCTGCTGTTTCCAAAGTCAACACAACGGACAAGACAACACCATTGCTTGTAGTGCGTTGCGCCGTATTGGAAGAAAACTGTGCAAAAGCAGCAGCGCTGATCCATGAAATTCTCACGGAAACCATTTTTGCAAAAGAAGAAATACTGCCTTTATTGAAACAGACAGTTATCGCCTATGAGCAGGCATTAATTGATAGCGGTCATGCCTTTGCCAGTGTACGCACCTCAAGCCACATTTCTGCAGAAGGTGCCTTCAAGGAATTTACTTCCGGTTATGAAAAATACGTATGGCTGCAGTATTTCAATAGCCATTTCGAAGAAGAAATTGACATGTTCCTCAATGACTGCTCTTTATATGCAGAAAACCTCATCATTAATAGCAGACTCACCGCTTCAGTAACCGGTGAACAAAATGAAGCCATTCTGCATAGCTTCATTGATGCTCTGCCTTATGGAGAAGCAAACCGTGCGATGGTTCACTACCCATTACTGGCTGGTGAAAAGGAAATCATCGAAATACCCGGTAATATCGGTTATGTTGCCGTCTCTGCAAAAGCAGGTGATTATGATGCCGGTATGAATGTGTTATCACATCTTTTGACCTATGACTGGATGTGGAGTGAGGTACGTGTCAAAGGTGGTGCGTATGGTGCACGGGCAGCCATTGGTTCAAGCGGCATATTCAATGCCTATTCCTACCGTGACCCATCCATCCCCCATTCCCTAGCGGCAATACGTTCCATTCCTCACTATCTTTCTTCCACAGACAAAGACACGGCCATTGACCAGTACATCATCGGGGCAGTAGCCGCAAGTACACCACTGCTTTCCCCTTCTTCAAAGATTGCCCTGGCGGATTCCCGCTATTTCAGCAATATCACATTTGAAGAGCGGGCAAATAATCGCAGAAAAATGATTGAAACAACCATCGATGATCTGCATCACTATGCCGAAAACATACAGGAAGCACTCAGCCATCCTGTCATCTGTGCTGCTGTACCTTCTTCCTACCTCCCTTCATTGCAGGAAGAAGGCATGACCATCCTCAGGAAGGCAGACTAAAAGCATCCTCACGGATGCTTTCTTTATATTGTTTGACAATTTATCAGTGATGACTTTGTGTGCTTCTGCGGTCTGTATGCATCAGATGCATAACACAGAAAGCAAGTGCAATCAGACAGACAAACAACAAGGTTTTCGTCATTGTAATACTCATCGTATGTCCCCCTTCCTGTCTGTAGTGTAGCACGCAAAAATCAGCGTGTTATGAAATGCAGGTAAAATTTAGTTTTTCTTAAGATTTGCATACAAAAAGGAGCCCCGCAGGACTCCAGATATCACTTATTTCTCGTAGCCTGGCTTACCGAGCAGTCTGAACATGTTCTTCTTATAGATCTCAACACCTGGCTGGTTGAATGGGTTGATGTCGATCATATAGCATGTCAAAGCTGTTGCCACAAAGAAGAAGTAGCAGAGGTAACCGAAGCTGTATTCCTTCATATCATCAATTGTGATGACGAAGTTCGGAACACCACCTGTTTCAACATGTGCTTCAATTGTACCCTTTTCAGCCATCTTGTTGACCCAGTCATAGGACTTGCCTGTGAGGTAGTTCATGTTGTCGAGGTTAGCTTCATCACTGCCAACAGTCAGGTCAGCACTTGGCTTTTCCACTTCGAGAATTGTCTCGAAGAGAACCTTCTTGCCTTCCTGGATGAACTGACCAAGGGAGTGCAGGTCTGTGGAGAAGCATGCACTGTCTGGAAGAATACCCTTGCCATCCTTACCTTCAGATTCACCAAGGAGCTGTTTCCACCATTCAGCAAGCATCTGCATCTGTGGTTCATAGGTAACAAACATTTCTACATTGTAGCCCTGGTTCTGCATGATGCGTCTTGCAACCGCATACTGATATGCAGGGTTCTTGGAAAGATCATCTGTATTGAGGTCATTATATGCGTCCACAAGACCTTCATATACCTTACGGATATCAATACCGCAGATAGCCATCGGTACAAGACCTACTGGTGTAATGACAGAGAAACGTCCACCGATATCATCCGGAATGACAAATGTTTCATAGCCTTCCTGATCAGCCAGTGTCTTGAGAGCACCACGTGCCTTGTCAGTTGTAGCAATGATACGGGATGCGGCTTCTTCCTTGCCATACTTTTCTTCCATGAATTCACGCAGAATTCTGAAAGCAAGTGCTGTTTCAGTTGTTGTACCGGACTTGGAGACGACATTGAGGACAACGCTCTTATCCTTGATGTGGTCAAGAACCTGGCTCATGTATGTGCTGGAGAATGTGTTACCGCAGTAAACAACTTCTGTCTTTCCATCCGGATAGAGACCCTGGATCATTTCAATAGCAGCACGTGCACCGAGGTATGATCCTCCGATACCGCAGACAACAAGTACTTCAGCCTTGTCCTTTACGCGTTCTGCACACTTGATAATGCGTTCAAATTCTTCCTTGTCGTAATCGACAGGCCAGGAAACCCAGCCCATGAAATCATTGCCAGTACCTGTCTTCTCACGAATTTCCTTATGGAGCTTTGTGACTGTGTCCTGATAGGAAGCAATCTCTTCCTTCAGAAGACCATGTGATGCATCAAACTTCATCATTTTTTCATTTCCTCCTGTGCTTGTGCAATCCATCGATTCATGTTTTCTTCGATTGTGCGAAAACCAATTCTGCCAGAGGGCATAGTTGCTTTGGAAACAACCTGCCGACGGCGATTTCGTACACGTGACTTATGCAGGGCTTTGAGCGAAAGCTTTGCCTGGTTCAGCCGGGTATCAAAATCGATAATCTTGACTCTGACTGTATCACCAACTCTGACATATCGTTCGATGTCTTTGACAAAACCATCCGATATCTCAGAGATGTGAATCAGACCACTGGTATGCCCATCCAATGCCACAAATGCACCATAGGGCTGAATACCTGTCACTTTTCCTTCTACAATTTGTCCTGTCTTATAAATCATGCGTGCTCCGAAATGATTATAACACTGCTGGTTACCCATGTGCTATACTTTGAAATGGAGTTAAGTTATGAAATCTACATACGGCGTTTATGAAATGTATCCATTCTGGTCTGCGATTGTCTCAGCAGTCCTTGCCCAGTTCCTCAAACCGGTATTCTACTGGATTGTGCACAGAGAATGGAAATGGAGTCTCATCAAGGAATCCGGTGGGTTTCCTTCCTCACACAGTGCAATGGTTTCCGCCCTTGCCCTTTCGGTTGGCATTCGTGAAAGCTTCAATTCCACGATCTTTGCGGTGACGATGGCACTTGCCTGCATTGTCATCTATGATGCAGCAAATGTGAGGTATTACAGTGGACAAAATATTAAAATTACGCAACAATTGATCAAGGACATACAAAAGCAGACGGATGTGAAATTCGATGACCCCATCTATCACACTCGCGTAAAGCCAGTCCTTGGACACAGGTGGATTGAATGCATCGGTGGAATTCTCGTCGGTCTGATCATCGCCCTGTTGTTCAATCTGATTAGTTAAGAAAGAAGGTTATCGCAATGTCTGAAGAAAAAACACTGACAGAAGAAAAGAAAAAGGACATTATGGCGCGCATTGAACATACGCTCAACAAAATCCGTCCCTACATCCAGGCGGAAGGCGGAGATGTCGTTCTGGTGGATTATGAAGGGGGAATTGCTACGGTGGAAATGATCGGCGCATGTGCAGGCTGCATGATGGCAAGCACTGACATCAGTGAAGGTGTTGAAGCACTGGTTGTAGATGAGGTACCTGAAGTCATGAAAGTTGTTCTTGCCGGAACACCAGTCACACCATATTACTATTGATGAGCAGATGGAAACATCTGCTTTTTCTTTGTCATAACGAATTTCATTTTTCCATTTCAAAATTGATTTTATTTTCTTATTTTTGCATTTCAATTTTATTTTTTCTTCCATTTTCTGAATTTCAATATGCATTTCTACATTTTTTTCTTGTCATCATATACCAATCGTACTATTCTTGACGCGTAGAAAAGGAGAAAACATATGGAATATCCATTTGAAGAATTTGGATCACTCGTCTTTGGCGAAAAAGAAATGGAAGAAAGACTTCCCCGCCCTGTGTACAACTCATGGAAGAAAACCGTAGCCAATGAAGGTGCTTTGGACCGTCAGACCGCTGATGCGATTGCCCATGCCATGAAACGCTGGGCAATGGAAAAAGGTTGCACACACTTCACCCACTGGTTTCAGCCAATGACCGGTGGAACTGCTGAAAAGCACGATTCCTTTATTTCCGTGCCGGACGCGGAGGGAAGGGTCATTATGGAATTTTCCGGCAAGGAGCTGATCAAAGGCGAGCCGGACGCTTCTTCCTTCCCTTCCGGCGGTCTTCGGGCGACCTTTGAAGCCAGAGGCTATACGGCCTGGGACTGCAC
>CASEPS010000093.1 GCA_949289855.1 uncultured Erysipelotrichaceae bacterium | reverse complement strand
ATATTTGATCTTGGACTGGGCAAAGGCAGCCTTGTTCTTCTTGTATCTGAACTTTTCAATCAATGCCTCAAGACGTTCAATTTCCTTTTGTTGTCTTGCATGCGCAGCATTCTGACGTTCGATATCATTTTTCTTCTGTTCGACAAAACTGCTGTAATTGCCCGCATACCGCTTCATCTTCCCATATTCCATGTCATAAACAACACTGACCACATGGTCAAGGAACATACGGTCATGGGAAACGATGACAACCGCACGGGGATAATTCTTCACATACCCTTCGAGCCATTCTATCGCATCGAGGTCAAGATGGTTCGTCGGTTCATCGAGAAGCAGGATGTCGGGTTTTGACAACAGCAGTCTTACAAAGGCTATGCGCGTCTTTTGTCCACCGGAAAACTCGCCTATTTTCTTTTGCAGGTCTTCAATGGAAAAACCAAACTTTGTAAAGACAGTCCGCATTTCTGCTTCCCAGTTATAGCCATTGTTCTTTTCAAATTCTTCCTGCAGCATTGCATACTTTGCAAGAACCTTTTCAGAAGCATCGTGCCGCATCGTTTCTTCCAATGCATTCATCTCTTTCTGCAGGGCAAAAAGAGGTTCATAAATGGTTATCAGTTCCTGTTCTACCGTCCAGTCCTCATGTTCAAGAACCTTCTGTGCCAGGTAACCGATCATGGTATTGTTCTGACGGGAAATGCTGCCTTTGTCAAAATTCTCTTCACCGCACATGCATCTGAGGAATGTTGTCTTTCCACAGCCGTTGCGGCCGACAATGGCAATCTTTTCCGTTCCTTTGATTTTAAACTGCACATCTTCAAATACTGTGGTACTGCCATAGTATTTGGATGCTGAAGAGACCTGATATAACATTTATTCTTCCTTTAACCGTATATCGACGGTATGTTTGGCAAAACGTTTATTCTCCGGTGGAAGTTCCATGTAAGTTGGTGCAATTGCCATCGAAAGAAATTCATGGGGATGATGGGCAATCGGCAGTTTTGTGTCTTCAAAGTCCACATATTGCACCGGGAATATATCATCGTAGCGGAAGATGAATGGATGGAATGGGTTTTTCCATACCCATGTGAGGTCAAACCCGACATAGTCGGATTTCTCTTCACGGTGTTTGTCACCATAGGCATGGGTATTGTCCATGATCATCTTCTTGATTTTCTTCGGATTGATTTTCAATACATTATCCGCAAGGACGGCTGGTACCATCAACAGCTGGTTGAATAATCTTCTTGGAAGATCACGGCATTTGTCCGGTGTCATGTAGTCATAGACAAAGACATCGATGAACACGCCATCACAGCCTTCATAGCCCTTGCAACGATTATCGAGAAGGGTGTTGACCTCTTTGATATATGTGCTCTTTTTACGGATCTTCATTGCCGGGATGAGCACATTGTATCTGTCATCGGTGTCAAAGCACTGGAATACATAACCGTCAGGACACTGTTCTTTCATGATCGCCACAAACCTTTCATAGTCTTCGCGCATCATGGCAATGTCCGCATCATCATCCCAGGGAATAAAGCCCTTGTGGCGTACTGCTCCAAGGGCTGATCCTCCATTCAACCAGAAAGGAATGTGATTCTTCTGACACAGTGCATCAATGTCTTTCAACATTTCCAACAGCACTAACTGCAGATCACGAACGGTGATAACACTGCCATCCGGATTTGTTTTCAAAATATACTGTTCCATTCTGTGTTTCCTTTATTTTAGAAAAGAAGGTTGCGTGGTGTTCTTGCGAACGGAATGACATCACGGATATTTTCCATGCCTGTGATGTACATGACAAGTCTTTCAAAACCTACACCAAAGCCGGCATGCTGGCAGCCACCATATCTGCGCAGGTCAAGATACCACTGGTAGTGGTCCTTTTCCATACCGAGTTCTTCCATTCTCTTTTCGAGTACATCGATTCTTTCTTCTCTCTGGGAACCACCAACCAGTTCACCAACACCTGGCACAAGGCAGTCAACGGCTGCTACTGTCTTTCCGTCATCGTTTTGTCTCATGTAGAAGGCTTTGATTTCCTTTGGATAATCCGTCAGGAATACCGGTCCGTCTACTACCTGTTCCGTCAGATATCTTTCGTGTTCTGTCATGAGGTCCATACCCCATTTGATGTTCTTGTTTTCAAATTCTACACCATCCGCAACTGCCTTCTTTAACAGTTCGATACCTTCGGTGTATGTCATTCTTCTGAACTCGCTGTTTCTGACTTTGTTGAGGCGGTCATTGAGTCCCTTGTCAATGCGTTCACTGAAGAACTTCATTTCTTCAGGACATGTTTCATAAACATAGTTGATGCAGTACTTGATGAGGTCTTCAATAACATCCATATCATAGTCAAGATCCGCAAATGCCATTTCTGGTTCAATCATCCAGAATTCCGCAAGATGGTTTGTCGTATTGGAGTTTTCGGCACGGAATGTAGGTCCAAAGGTATAGACATCGCGGAAAGCGAGGGCAAATGCTTCTGCCTGCAGCTGTCCTGATACGGTAAGGCTTGCATGTTTGCCAAAGAAGTCCTTTTCATAATCCGCATCGTCACGGGTTGTGACCGTAAATGTCTCACCAGCACCTTCCGCATCAGCACCTGTGATGAGTGGGGTGTTGACATAGACGAAACCCTGGTCCTGGAAGAACTGATGAATGGCCATGGCAAGCGCACTTCTGACACGGAATACCGCCATGAAGGTGTTTGCCCGTGGACGAAGGTGTCCGATCTCCCGAAGATATTCAAAGGAATGTCTCTTCTTCTGCAACGGATATGTATTGTCACAAGCACCTTCCAGATTGATTTCAGTAGCCTGAATTTCAAATGGCTGCTGGCTGCCTGGGGTGACAACATATCTGCCGATGACACTGATGGCAGTACCGGTGAGATACTTTGTGACTTCCGCATAGTTGGAAAGTGTATCTGCACTATAAACAATCTGTGCATTCTGGAAATATGTGCCATCATTCAGGGCAATAAAGGATACATTCTTGCCAGAACGGTTTGTTCTGACCCAGCCCTGCAGCTGTACATATTCAACCTGGTCTTTTTCTAATTCTGTTCCTTCGGTTGTGAGCGCATAAAGCTCACGCACACTCATTTCACTAGGCATAGTTTTATTCCCCTTCTCTTTCTTATTTCTCAATGAGATTTGTTTCAAATACAAGTTCCTGTATGGACGAGACAACGTCTACCTGTTTGACAAAGATACCATTTGGTACGCTGAAATGGTCTGTACAGAAACTGACAATTCCCTTAATTCCACAGTCAACGAGCTTATCGATGGTTTCCTGCACATCTTTTGATATACAAAGAATAGCAATGCGGCAGCCTGCCGGAATGCGTTCGTTTATCTCTTTGATGTCATAGACTGGTACAGATGCCTTGATATTCTCTGGTGCCATGTCAAAGGCACATACAATTTCACCGACAACATGATTCCAGTTGTTGTAATTCAACAGCGCTTTGCCAAGATTACCTGCACCGACAAGAATAATCTTTTCATCGAAGTTGACACCAAGTTCTTCGGAGAAGATGCTGATCAGGTTCTCCACATCATAGCCATAGCCCTGTTTGCCGAGTTTGCCAAGAAAACTGAAGTCGCGCCGGATAGTTGTGGATTCAATGCCGACATAGTCCGCCAGTTCTCTCGACATGATGCGATCTGTCCCATTATTCTTGAGTTTACGTAGCGCTTTCAGGTAAATCGGATACCGCTGAAGCGTTGCTTTAGGTACTTTATTGACTGTCATATTTGCCTCACCAGATCTATATTAACACTATGGAAGGCAATTTGTGAAATTTTAATCGAATTTCACTCGTTTTCTCCTGGCATTTCCAGTCCTGGATCCGCAGCCGCATCCAATGTACCAAACAATCCATGCTGGTAAGCAACATAACCGGCAGCCCCCATCATGGCCGCATTATCCGTACAATATTTAATACCCGGAATGATGAGCTTTGTGTCAGGATAGGCTTTCATCTGTTCAGTTATCATTTCCCTGAGACGGGAATTTGCGGCTACTCCACCTGCCAGTACAAGCGTACGGGGATGGTAGTCTTCCACTGCCGCAATGGTTTTGGAAGTCAGCTGGGAAAGTGCTGTTTCCTGGAAGGCATACGCAACATCTTCTTTGATAATCTCATTGCCCTTCTTCTCTTCGCGCTGGATCATCTGCAGTACAGCAGTCTTGAGACCAGAGAATGAAAAGTCATACTTTCCATTTGTTTTGATCGCGGGAAGTGTATAGTGTTCCTTGCCGCTTTTTGCCATCTTGTCGATGACCGGACCACCCGGGTAACCTGTACCAAGTACCCGTGAAACCTTGTCATAGGCTTCTCCAATCGCATCATCCCATGTTGTGCCAATCACCTTGAAGTCCCAGTCATTCTTCATCCATACAAGTTCAGAATGACCGCCGGATATCACAAGGGCCAGCAATGGAAATTCCAGTTCATCCACAAAGCGGTTGGCATAAATATGACCGCACATGTGATTAAGTGGAATCAGCGGTTTATGGAACATCCATGCAAGTGTCTTGGCAGCCTGTACACCTACATGCAATGAACCAATCAGACCCGGGCCAAGCGTATAGGCAATCGCATCCATGTCCTGCATTGTATAACCGCTTTTCTTCACTGCTTCTTCAATGACTGCCGAAATGTTTTCGACATGAATGCGCGATGCGACTTCCGGCACCACACCACCATAGAGCGTATGTACATTGATTTGTGAAGAAACAATGTTGGAGAGAATTTCCTTTCCATCCTTTACTACTGCACAAGCTGTTTCATCACAGCTTGTTTCAATTGCTAATATCAGTGTCATATAATCCTCCAAGAGCTTTTACCATAAGGAGTGCATCTTCGCCATCCCCATAGTATTTCTTTCTCTTTCCTACAGCGATAAAGCCATATTTTTCATACAGGCCAATCGCTTTATCATTGGAACAGCGCACTTCCAGTGACATTGTTTCACAAGTCTTTGCCAAAGCTGTTTCCACTGCTTTGCGCAGCAATTGAGAACCAATGCCTGTATGCTGCATTGACGCATCTACACCAATGTCCGCAATCTGTGCCTGTTCATACATCACCCATACATCCACATAACCATGGATCACACCATCTTCTTCATAGACAAACAGTTCTGCATATGGGTTTTCATTCAATTCATAAAGAAATGTCTTTCTTTCCCATGCATCACTGGAAAACAGATTATTTTCCAATGTCACAACGGAATCAAGATCACTTTCCTGCATTCTGCGTATCATCTGACAAAATATGCCTCAGATGACTTGAGATATTCAGGGGTAACAAGATTTGCATTTTCGGCACGTACCCAACAGTCCTCAAGGCCAAGGAAATGCTTCGCAAGACCATTCCAGTTATCTTCTTTGCCAACAAGACTGCCATCCCCAATAACCGGTACATCTTCATTCAGCTTCATCACTTCTTCACAGGCTTTGACAGATGGTTCTTCTTCATATTTTCCATCCTTCAAAACAGCTGTATAAACACGTGAACCACGGGCATCCAGCACTACACGGGCGTGATTCTTTCCTGCCATCAGTTGTAATGTTCCAATGGTATACAACGGCTTATTGCCCATGACCGTAAATACTTTGGCAATTGTCATGGCAATGCGCACACCTGTATAACTGCCAGGTCCTTCTGTAATAACCACCTGATCGATATCATCAGAGGTAAGGGAAACAGAATGCATCATTTCTTCAAGGCACGGAAAGATTTCCTCAGACTGTCTTTTCCAGCATTCCTTTTCAACATTTGCAATCAATTCATGATCGCGGATCAAAGCAAGCACAAGATATTTTGTGCTCGTATCCATACATAATGTAATCATCTGATAACCTCCAGAAGCTTTTCATAAGCTTCACCGATAGCTGAAAATGTAAATTCACGTTTCGTATCTTCGAGAAGATGAATCGAAATACGCATATAGTGTGGGGGAATCAGTCCAGGAATATATTCACTCCATTCAATGACGGTAAGACCTTCATCATCAAGAAGTTCATCAAAGCCAAGGTCCTGGGAAATGCCCTCAAGACGATAGGCATCAATATGATATAAAGGCATAGATCCTTTATAAATCTTCAAAATATTAAACGTAGGACTGGTTACACGGCGGGTAATGCCAAGTCCTTTGGCAATGCCCTGTGTCAGGGTAGTCTTTCCTGCGCCAAGATCACCATCCAACAGGAATACCATATCCGGCTGAACAGCATGCCCAATTCTTTCCCCTAAAGTATGTGTTTCCTCAATAGAGTTGGTTATAACTTTCCATTCTTTCATAATAAAAACCTTTCGCCGCCCTATTATATACCGGTTATGTCAAAAAGCCTATGAAAATGCTGAGGGGGAAAACAAAAAAAAAGGAAGACATTGTCTTCCTTTTACCCGGCAGCGTGCTTGTTTTGCCGTCAGGCTATCTTCGCCGCTGGAGTGCTTAACTTCTGTGTTCGGGA
>CASEPS010000092.1 GCA_949289855.1 uncultured Erysipelotrichaceae bacterium | reverse complement strand
GTGGACATTGTGTAAGACACTGCGTTGTGAGAAATCGCAGCCAGTGCAGTAGTGGTTGAAGCAGGAAGCTCCGACTTCTATAAGTCGGAGTAGTTCACTGATCCAGCGTCCAGCCGAATTCTCCATGGTAGATCATCTGTTTCGTCATTCCACCGTCAATACAGATGTTTTCACCTGTAATAAAACCCGCTTTATCAGAACATAGAAACAATACCATGTTGGCAATATCCAAAGGATTTCCAACTCTTCCAACAGGCTGTTGCAAGGCGTCAGGACCTTCATATTCTGTGTAGTCCGTATCAATCCATCCAGGAGAGATGGAATTGACCCGTACCGTATTGCCTAATGAGACGGCCATGGCATGTGTCAGAGCAGAAATACCTCCTTTGGCAGCAGTATAGCTTTCGGTTTCCGGCTGGCTCATTCTGTCCCGGGAAGAAGAAATATTGATGATGGACGCATTCTCTCTATAGTAAGGCAAGAAGAGTTTGGAAAGATAGAATGGTGCAGTGACACCAACGCGCAATGCATATTCAAATTGTTCATAGGATGCTTCATGGATACCCATTCTGAGTGGCAAGGCGTTGTTAATGAGATAGTCGATATGCCCATAGTCACTGATGACTTTCTGTGCAAATGTTTCCAATGTTTCTTTGTCCGCAAGGTCTCCCACAAAATAGGGATTGTCTTTGATATCGATGATCGCAACATGTGCACCTTCTTTTTCAAATTCTTCCACAATGCATTTGCCTATGCCATGTGCGCCACCTGTAACAACAACTACTTTTCCTTCGAATTGCATATGATGTCTCCTTTTCTGCTTTCACTATAGCAAAAAGGAAGAAGAATGTGTCATACCTCAGAAGAATGGGACTTGAAAGCAGAAAAAGATGCGCGCATAGTAATGGGAAAAGGAGGGCATATGAAAAGAAACTGGTTTGTGATACCTGCTGTCATACTCTTATTCTGGGCAATGTTTATGAGTGCACTTCGCTATAGTGTTTCTGCAGCACTTGGTGAATGGTATGTTGGCAGGGCATATGTACTTCGCATGAATGATGTCATTTATGCAGAAAATGAAATGGATATGGATAGTGTGGAATTACAGGAAGAAATGCTCAGTGACTCCACCTTGCGAAATATCAGTGCTGTCTATATGGACAGTGCTGCCCAAAGCATCGCGACAGGTACTTTGTTTATGGAACCTGATATAACAGAGGAAGAAGAACAGTTGTTAGTACAGACAAGTGAGAAGTTAGTGGAATATGGTCTGAAAGTGGATTTTGAAGATTTACAGGAAATGATTACCTATGGAACAGAAGCGATGAACAGTTATGTTTCTTCGGTTACTGCTTCGATTGATGAACCACTTGTACGTGCAGCTGCTTTGTTATACCTCTATACCGTAAGACCATTCTTTGCAGGGATTCTTTGTCTTGCGTCTATTGTGCTGTTTGTCCTCTATGCAAAACAGCATCCACTTTCTCGTACTGCTCTTGCAATGCTGGGAACAGGTATAGTGGTTATTGTTTCCGGATTTGTTGTCCGTTCGTTGTCTCTTTCTGTTACCAATACATTGCTTGGAAGGTCTGTTTCCATTTCGTCTATGCCATTTATTGTCAGTGGTGGTCTTCTTATTATTTTGTCGTTGTGCCTACTTATGTACAATAAGAGGCGTCATAATGCTTTATAATGAGCATTGTGAATAAGGGAGAGAATTGTGGAATTACAGGAACTTGCAATATACGCAAAAGATACATGGCAATTGGCTGAACCTGGTGTATGGCATGATCAGCCAGGTATTTCTGTCATTCGTGCCAGAAGCGGCAAGTGGCTTGCTGTGTTGATGAAAGAATACAATGAAGATACCGGAGAGGTCATCGAACGCTGTGATATAAAATGTGGACCAGCGCGATATGAAGATTTGTTACATTCTTTTGTGACCATGCCATTTCTCATGAAAGGCAGTAACTGGATTGGTATTGTTATAGATGACACAACAGATTATGAAACCGTCTGTCGTCTTTTTGATCGTGCTGTGGAAGAAGAAAAGAAGCAGGGATATACCATTGTTCTCGATGGAAACCGGAATAAGGGACAAACCAACCTGTATCGTTCCACACCACTTCCCTCTTCTCCTTATTCTGTAAGACAACCAATCATAAAAAATGTTCCAGAAAAGATCTTACAGATGCAGGCTATGTATAAAGAATATCCAGGTGAACCATTACATGTATGCAAAGCCCGTAATTTCTATTGCCAGGCAAAGTTCATGGAAGATTATGAAGATGAACAGTATAAGGAATGGAAGGGACAATTCCACCAATATTACTGTACATATCATGACCTCAATTCAAGTCAATTGATCAGTTACTTTTCCTGGCGTACACAGATCAGAAGAAAGAGATATCGTTCTGCCTGTCTTTCCTTTGTGTATATGTATATTTATGAATTGTTGAATGGCATTGGTGTCAAAGATGCCAGAGATGGCTACAAAAAACTGTGTGCAATTGATGAACACTATTTCCAAACAGGGGCGGTGTATTACCGATACAATACAATTGACAGATGGAGAAGGGAATATCTGATTTACCATGGTATAACAAATGAAGAATATACAAATGATGAATCAGAATATATCAGAAGAGTAAACCATTCACTGCTTGTTATGAGTAAGCCAGAAGAATTTAAGGATGAGGAAGTTTATTCTGCAATCAGAACACTTTTGCGCAGTAATACGCTTGAGTCAGTGCTATTCAAAACCAAACATGACTATATGCAGAAAATGATAGCCAGTGTTTATCGGCATATCTTTTCAGATACTACACAGAACCAGTTTAAAAATGCGGTACAAATAAAAGACATTCAACCCTGGGCACCATTTGATAATGCTGTTTTCTATGAAGTAGAAAAATGCCCTGATATGGATTATGTATACAATGAAGTTGAGATATACCATTGCCGGGATGGAAAATGGACAAAAGAAAAGATCGTTATGGATGGCATTCGGGAAGTCCTGGTAATGATCAAACATGAAACAGACAGAGTGGTCAGAGAATATCTGGGTGGTTATAAAAAATTAAAAAAGAAGGAAGAAGAAGCCTGGATTACACCCTATGTAGAAAAAGCATTGGAAGAAGAAAAAAAAGAAAAGCAGAGAAGAAACATGCCAAAGGTCAACCTCGATTCTGCTTTTCTCAATAAAATTCGTGATGATGCGGCTGTGACACGTGATGCTTTGTTAACAGAAGAAGAAATCGAAGAAGTCATTGAACCAGAGGAAACAGTTGATACAAAAGAAGCTGTGGAGACAAAGGAAGAGGGAAACCTGTTCATTTTGAAAACCATTCTGTCTGGTAAGGATGTTTCTGACTATATTCAGGAACACCATCTTTTACCAACTGTCGTCACAGATGAAATCAATGAAGCTTTCTTTGATGAAATTGGTGATAGTATACTGGAATGCGATGGAGAAACGATTAGTCTTGTTGAGGATTATCGTGAAGATGTAGAAGAACTGCTGGGAGGAAAGCTATGAGTGAGAATAGAAAAGTGCCAAAAAGAATTGCTTTGACAGTTTTGAATTCCTTGAAAGGTGGTGTTGTACCACGTATTGGACTTCCCTATATTACGGTAGGAAGAAAGAATGAAATAGCAGCTTTGCTACATGATGTAGACATTATTTCAGAAGGTGGCGCATCTTTCCGCTTTATTGTTGGTAAATATGGTTCTGGTAAGAGTTTTCTCATCCAGACACTCCGCAACTATGTCATGGACAAAGGTTTTATCGTGGTGGACGCTGACCTTTCTCCGGAAAGAAGACTGCAGGGCACACGTGGACAGGGACTTGCTACATATCGTGAACTGATCCGTAACCTTTCCACAAAGACAAAACCAGAAGGTGGTGCTCTGACACTTGTGCTCGACAGATGGATTAATACCGTACAAAGTGAAGCTGTGCAGGAAAGTGGTCTTTCCATAGGTGACCCGGCTTTGACAAAACTGGTAGACCAGAAGATTTATGCTGTGACAAATGCCTTGAGTGAAATGGTCCATGGTTTTGAGTTTGCCATCCTTCTTTCAAAGTATTACCACGCCTATGTAGAAGGGGAGGATGAAACAAAGATGAAAGTGGCAAGGTGGTTCCGTGGTGAATACAACCTGAAAAGGGAAGCGAAGGAAGAACTTGGGGTGAATATGATCATTACCGATGATGACTGGTATGAATATCTCAAGTTATTTGCAGTATTCTTCCGTCTTGCCGGCTATACCGGCATGATGATCATGATTGATGAACTTGTCAATCTTTACAAAATTCCAAATTCCATCACCCGTCAGTACAACTATGAAAAGATATTGACCATGTATAACGACACTATGCAGGGCAAGGCAAAATACCTTGGTATTATCATGGGTTCTACCCCACAGGCATTAGAAGATAAAAGAAGGGGCATTTACAGTTATGAAGCTTTGCGTTCCCGTCTTGCGGAAGGCAAGTTCTCCAGACCTGGCGCAAGGGACCTCTTATCACCTGTCATCCGCCTTGATCCACTTACTCCAGAAGAAATGTTGATATTATGTGAAAAACTGTCGGATATGCATGCTGGGTTGTACCAGTATGAAAAGAAACTGACAACAGAAGATCTTGCGTCTTTTGTGAAACTGGAATATGGAAGAATTGGTGCAGATGAAAATATTACACCAAGAGAAGTGATCCGTGACTTCATCGAATTGGCAGATCTTTTGTATCAGAATCCTGGTATGGCTGTAGAAGAACTGATGCAGAGTGATGCATTCAGTTATGCAAAAAGTGAAGCGGTATCCGATGAAAGTGATGCACAATATGCGGAGTTTACGATATGAATGCCTTTGAGCGTTATGCGCCTTTTATCCAGGACTTTATTTATCGTTCGGGATGGAAGACATTGCGTGGTATACAAAATGCGGCTGCAGATGCCATCTTCAATACTGATGACAATGTCTTACTGACAGCTTCTACTGCTTCAGGTAAGACAGAAGCTGCCTTCTTTCCCATGCTTACATTGCTGGATGAAGAACCTGCAGATAGTGTAGGGATATTGTATATTGCACCACTGAAGGCTTTGATCAATGACCAGTTTCTGCGCATGAATGAACTTTGTGAAGAACAGGGCATACCCGTCACAAGATGGCATGGGGATGCGGATGCATCAAAGAAGCGAAAGCTGTTGAAAAAGCCACGGGGTATTTTACAGATTACACCTGAATCACTTGAGTCATTGATGATAAACAAACATATGGAAATTCCATCTTTATTTCATGATTTACGGTTTATTGTCATTGATGAAATTCATTCTTTGTTACGGGGTGACAGAGGTTTACAGACATTCTGCCTCATTGAAAGAATGTGCAGACTTGCCCAGTGTGATCCAAGACGTATCGGTCTTTCTGCGACCATTGGTAATCCCAAAGATGCTGGGAAGTTTTTGTCTGCTGGCAGTCACAGAAAGACCATCATTCCGCATTTTGAAGGGGATAAGGAAGTATGGCGACTTTCCATGGAACACTTCTATAACAGTGGTCCACAGGCAGATGAAGGAAAGACAAATATACCCGCAACCATTCAACAGGAAGAGCCAACAGATAAAGCACCAGAAGTTGCAGATCCTGGTATTGGTTATATCTTCAGCCATACAAGAGGAAAGAAGTGTCTCATTTTTACGAATTCACGGGAAGAATGTGAAGCAGTTTGTCAGTACCTGCGACAATATTGTGAAGTCAATCATGAACCGGACAGATTTCTGATTCATCATGGCAATCTTTCTGCTTCTTATCGGGAAAGTGCAGAAGAAGAAATGAAGGATGATGATTCATTGCTGTCTGTTTGTGCGACTGCCACATTGGAACTTGGTATTGATATTGGAAGACTGGAGAGAGCTTTCCAGATTGATGCACCATTTACCGTATCTGGTTTCTTGCAGAGAATGGGCAGAACCGGAAGACGTGGGAATCCATCTGAAATGTGGTTTGTTATGCGGGAAGATCATCCCGAAGCCAGAGCTATGTTGCCGGATATGATTCCATGGTACCTCATCCAGGGCATTGCCCTTGTACAGTTGTATATTGAAGAAAGGTTTGTTGAACCACCCCGTATGGAAAGACTTCCCTATAGTCTTTTGTACCATCAGACTATGAGCACACTTGCTTCATGTGGGGAAATGACACCAGCCGAACTTGCTTCAAGGGTGTTGCCACTGTCCGCTTTCTCCCATATTACAAAAGAAGACTATCAGGTTTTGTTACGACATCTGCTTTCGATTGACCACATCAACCGGACAGAAAACGGTGGACTGATCACGGGCCTTACCGGAGAAAGAATTGTTAACAACTATAAGTTCTATGCGGTTTTTCAAGAAAATGTGGAATATAGTGTCCGGGCAGATTCACAAGAACTTGGTACGATTGTCAAACCACCACCAGTGGGAGACAAGATAGCTATTGCGGGAAGAGTGTGGGTAGTGGATGAAGTGGACCATAAGCACAGGGTTGTGTATTGCACACTTGTGAAAGGCAACATTCCTGCCTACTTTGGAGATGTGGCAGGTGACATTCATACAAGAATTCTGGAACGGATGTATGACGTTCTCAATGAAGAAAAAAACTACCCCTATCTGATGAAACATGCGGTATGTCGTCTCATGGACGCAAGACTTACCGCATGTTTCATCAGATAGGGGTAGTTTTTTTCTTCATTGAGAACGTCATACATCCGTTCCAGAATTCTTGTATGACGT
>CASEPS010000091.1 GCA_949289855.1 uncultured Erysipelotrichaceae bacterium | reverse complement strand
GGTCAGCTTGTCCACTGTTGGAAAGTTCCCTGTCGAGCTCACGAAAAATCAACGTAACGGACAAGGCAAGTGTGCATCTTAGCGGGGGGGGGGACGGAAATTTGCTTTTTGTTCAGGTGTACTGGTGTTAAAATAGTATTTGTTAACAATTGAATAATAAAGAAAGGTAAAACTGCTCATCATTCATAGCGATATGGGGTTAGTTATGGTGACGAAATGGGTAAAAGCAAAGTAAGCTTTTTTAAGCATCTTGATTTTCTGGTGCTTGATGTGATTGCCCTGCAGGTGTCGTATTATCTTACTACTTTGTGGTACAGGCATCAGTATGCGAGGGGCATTGGTTCTGATTACTACTGGAGCATTGCGTGTGTGCTCCTTCTTAGTAATTTGTTCCTGGATTTAGGTACGCTTCCGTACAAGAATATTTTGAAGCGTGACAAGTTTGCAGAATTGAAACAAGTTCTGTTATATGCGTTCAAAGGACTTATCATCAATGTTGTTTTGTTATATGCATTGCATATAGCTGGAAGTACTTCACGGGTTACAACATTTGTTTCCTGGGGTGTTTTCTTTGTTATTGGTTATGTTGTGCGGGTTGTCTGGAAGCGCATATTGAGGAGAAGAATTCTCCATGACCGTGAAGATGCCAGTACGCATGTGGTTGTACTGACCAGAAGAATATATGCGGAACATGTGATTCATAATGTGCAGGTGAATTTGTTTGCACAAAGAAAGATAACAGGTGTGTTCTTGTTGGATTATGATGCAGAGATAGATAATAAAGAAATTGCTGGCTTTAAGGTGCTTGGTGATCAGAAAGCCATGATGGATTACAGCACACATAATTGGGTGGATGAAGTGCTGCTTTGCTTGCCGGGTGAGCGTGCTGAGGCAGAGAAGATTGCGAGTGATGTATTGAAGATGGGTATTACGGTCAATACAGTGCTTGCGGAGATTAATCCTCAGGAAGAGTCACCGATGTATGTGCAAAAGTATGGAAATTATATTGTTGCGGTGAGGAAGATAAGAACAATTCCTTTGTTGCAATGGGGGTTGAAGAGAGCAATTGATATTTGTGGTTCTATTGTTGGTCTTTTCTTTACAGCAATTGTGTTTGTTTTTGTTGCGCCTCAGATCTATATAGCTTCACCTGGTCCTATATTTTTTGCCCAGAACAGGGTGGGAAGAAATGGACGTGTGTTCAAGATGTACAAGTTCAGAAGTATGTACATGGATGCAGAGGAACGTAAGAAAGAGCTCATGAAGCATAATGAGATGAATGGTCTTATGTTCAAGATGAAGGATGATCCAAGAATCATTGGGTCTGAGAAGAAGGACAAGAATGGTAATCCAAAGGGAATTGGCAACTTTATTCGTAAGACTTCTTTGGATGAGTTTCCTCAGTTCTTCAATGTTTTAAAAGGGGATATGTCATTAGTAGGAACACGGCCTCCTACAGTAGATGAATGGCAGCAGTATTCTGAAGCACATCGTAAAAGACTTGCCATGAGACCGGGTATTACCGGTATGTGGCAGGTGAGCGGAAGAAGTGACATCACAGATTTTGATGAAGTGGTGAGACTGGATTCTGAATATATCGATCATTGGAATGTGTTCATGGATATCAAAATTCTGTTTATGACAGTCGGTCAGGTGCTTGGACATAAAGGGGCAGAATAAATCGTGCATAAGGAGTGTGGGGAATATGCAGGATAAGGTGTTTGCAATTCGCCTCAGGGCTTTTCAGACTTCATGCAGGACATACCTGAGACAGAAAGAAGAAGTAAAGAAGTTATTGAAGATTTATCCGGATTTAAATAAATATGTGCAGTTGGAAGATGAATTCGGAAAGATGACTATGTCTCTTCCAAAGAGGAAGAGTGATTGTACTGTTCCGTTTGAACTCATTGTTCTCTATAGATTACGACTGGAAAATCTTTTCTTTGTAGAGAACATTCTTGATAAGATTCAGGCAAAATATGGGAAGGAAGCAATGAATCTTGTTGTAGATGTGTTTGTGATGAACATGAGTCAGGAAAATGCTGGTAAAAAGATTAATTACAGCAGAAGACAGGTACAGACAAGGTTTGTAAAAATTTTAAAAGATGTACTGGGGGATGTATATGGATGATAAGTTTTTGCAGTTTAAAAAAGAATGCCGACAGTACATGGACTATGTTTCCAAGGTAGAAAGACTGAAAGATCAGTTAGAGCAGTTGCAATATAAGATCAATGGTGTGCATAGTACTGATTTTGAAACAACATATAAAAGAGTTTCCAGGGATGAAAAGTCTATTATTCCGGAAATAGAAGCGAAGAAGGAACTCTTAAACCAGTTACATGAGTATGAACAAAAGTTGAAATACATCGATGACACCATTATGAAAATTCCTTTTCCTGCATACAGAGTTTATGTATGGGAAGTGCTGGTGATGAATAAGAAGTACAGTGAACTTGCTGAGAAGTATGGTTATAACCAGGAGAGTTTCAGAAAGAGTGTGGTGTCAGTGATGACAGATGTGTTGGAGGCACAGGATAATATTGATGAATAAAAGCAAAAGGCACACATGGAAACATGCGTGCCTTTCAACCGGAATCAATGCGGCTAACTCTGCGCAATCATACTAACAATGGTCCAAATGAGAATCAACGCTTTGTTTACTCCTGTGTGTAACCTATTATTGTCTATATTATTTTAAGCAGAATGTACTTTCATCCACGGTTGAAAACGGAGTTTTCCCGCATAGATAAGTTATAATTAAGCCACTATTCTTTGGTTGAGGGGGTGCGGTATGCTTTGTCATCATTGTGGAAAAGACATTCCTGATGGACATTTGTATTGTCCATATTGCGGGACATCTCTCAGTGCGGAAGATGAAAGGGATTCGTTTCATGTCAGCATTGGCAGTTTTACTGGTGGTTTCATAAAAGATATTCGAAATGGAACTGTATTCAGAAATATCAGGACAATGCATTTTAATATACCTGCTGTGGCTGGTGGTTTTCTTTGTGTTGTTTCTTTGTTTCTTCCTTGTATTGTCGGCAGCGCAAATGGTAACCATTTTAGTTTTTCTGTTTTGATGATTGATGAAATGGCATATATCATTACGCTTTTTGTCAGCTCTCTGGTTGCATGTCTTGCATCTTTTTCGCAGAAAAAGCTATTTGGGACAGCTGTGTCACTAGTTATGGTGTTATGCACCATGGGGCTTTGTTTTGCTGTGCATGACATTGTGAATAACAGGCCTCCTGAAATCATAGCAGAAGCAGGGGCTTGTGTTTATGTGATGTTATTTGGGTCATGGTTGACATTGTTTTCGTTTTTGTTTGATCTATTTGTCCGCAAGAGGATTGAATCGTATAAAACGTTCAGAAGGGTCATGACATATAAAGAAAAGATAGATGCATTCGGTGAGATGCCATGTGATGCAATACAGTCTTTATTGGATCGTGATGAAAGTATTGCGCAAGAGTATGCTGTGTTGTGTGGAAAGGTGAAAAGTGATAATGGGGCTGAAGCATCTATTGGTTTGAGGTTGATTGGAGAGTTTATTCTTGCTCATAAAGAAGCGTTTGCTGAAAAGGACAGGGCAATGATTTGTGAATATGCATCAGATTGTATTGCTTTCGATGATAATTACAGGCTTTTATGGAAGTTGAATCC
Source organism: uncultured Erysipelotrichaceae bacterium (assembly GCA_949289855.1). Classification (GTDB taxonomy): domain Bacteria; phylum Bacillota_I; class Bacilli_A; order Erysipelotrichales; family Erysipelotrichaceae; genus Bulleidia. Next base: position 3,308 of record CASEPS010000091.1, on the reverse strand, counting down.
AGAGAAAAAGAGAATCAGTGGTGTGGAACTCAAACATAAGCTTGTGAAAGGTGGGAAGGCTTTAGTAAAGCTGCAGTTTTCTGATGTGACAAATGTATTTGATGTGCTGATCAAACCGACAGTTCTTGAACTGAGAAGTGGGGCACTCAAGAGGTATCTCAGGAAGCATAAGCTTTTGTGTGTTTCTATTATATGTAGTTTTCTTTCCATCATTTCTGTATTTTTCCCACATATTAGTTTTGTTGCGAATGGAAAGTCTTTGACATATACCGGCTTTCAGCTGGATATAAGTTATTCTGGTTATTTTGCCTGCTTTTCGTTTGTTGCAGTGTGTATGGTCATTACACGACATAGATGGTTTTCAATTATAACAGATGCCCTGGTGGCAGCGTGTGGCTGGGAAATGTTTGTCAGGACCTCTTTGTTGTTGAAAATGCAATTTGGAAGTTATCTGCATTACAGATTTGGATTAGTTCTCATGCTTGGCAGTTGTACATTGTCTTTGATCACAGTCATCTTTGGCGCAAAGATCAATAACAAGGAATACCGTAATGCAAAGAAGGCTTATAAAGAAGCGAGCAAGGTACTGAAGTCATTTGGTGAATTGCCGGGGGAAATAATGAAAGATTATTTTTGTGGTGACAATTGTCCAGAAGAAATAGTTGCTGAATGTACAACAAAGCTGGAAACAATAAACAAGGCTGAGCAAAAAGGAGACAGGGCTAAGATTATTCTTGCGTTGAAGGATTTCATGTTGTTTGTACAAAAGAGTATTAATCTTTTTCCAGAGGAACAACAATCAGTCTTAACCCGTTACATCCATTATGCAATCATTGCATATGATGCATGTCTCGGGATGATCAAAAGTGAAGAAGGATAAGCATAGTGTGAAAACGCTATCATCCTTTATATGTGCATCATGTAGGAATACACCCTTTATGGACTGATAAAATGTTAGAGCACAGAAACAGATAGTATTAGATTTGATTCATTTCTTCATATAAATAATCACTTTTCAATAGAAAACCTATAATAACAATTGACTGACAAGGACACGAGAAAATGTGTTGTGTCAGTCTTTTTTTATGGCAGAGGGGATTATGAAGAAGAAAGAGACTTCAGAGAATAAGCACTTTCGTATAGCGATGCTTGGTCATAAACGCATTCCATCCCGTGAAGGTGGTGTGGAGATAGTTGTTGAAGAGTTGAGTACAAGGATGGCTGCTATGGGACATGATGTGACATGTTTCAATCGTAGTGGTCATCATGTCAGTGGTAGAGAGTTTGATCAGAGTTCTCTTTCGGAATACAAAGGTGTGAAGCTGAAGAAGGTTCTGACGATTGATGCCAAGGGTCTTGCGGCAATGACTTCTTCTTTCTTTGGTGCTATCCGTTGTGCTTTTGGGAAGTTTGATGTGGTTCACTTTCATGCGGAAGGACCATGTGCTTTTATCTGGTTGCCAAAACTATTTGGTAAAAGGGTTGTTGCAACGATTCATGGTCTTGACTGGCAAAGAGACAAGTGGCATGGATTTGCGAAGAAGTACATTCATTTTGGCGAAAAGATGGCTACTAAGTACGCAGATGAGTTGATAGTACTGAGTCGTGGTGTACAAGACTACTTTCTGAAGGAGTACAACAGAGATACTGTGTTTATTCCAAATGGTGTAGAAAAACCCGAAGAGCTTCCTGCAAAAATGATTACAGAGAAATATGGTCTGCATAAGGATGACTATATTCTGTTTCTTGGAAGAATTGTCCCGGAGAAGGGTGTTCGTTATCTGATTGATGCGTTCAAGCAATTGCATACAGATAAGAAGCTGGTCATTGCTGGAGGGAGTTCGGATACAGAAGACTTCTATAATGAAATGAAGGCATTGGCACAGGGTGATGAAAGGATCATCTTTACCGGGTTTGTACAGGGACAGCTTCTCAGTGAACTGTATAGCAACGCCTATATCTATTGTCTGCCGAGTGATCTGGAAGGCATGCCTTTGAGTCTTTTGGAAGCGATGAGCTATGGCAATTGTTGTGTGACTTCTGATATCGATGAGTGTGCTGAAGTGGTAGAAAACAAGGCTGTGACATTTGCACATTCAGATACAGAAGCATTGCAAAATACATTACAGACTCTTTGTGATGAACCAGAACAGGTAAGTATATATAAAAAGGAAGCAACAGAGTTTATCTGTCATAAGTACAATTGGGACAAGGTTGTGAAAAGAACATTGGAGATGTACGAATGAAGAAACATTATGGCTCAATAGATGGATTGAGGATGATTGCCATGTCTTGGCATTATCATGATGCATGTGGCAGCAAATACTGATTATGCAATCCATGGTTTTGTCTATGAAACGGTGATTCCTTCTTTTACCAACTTTGTTTTCTTGTTTATGACCATATCTGCGTTTGAAATGTGTTGTGGATATTATGACAAAGTGATGAATAACACTATTTCATTTAGTGACTTCTATGCCAAGCGGTTTAAGAAGATTCTTCCATTCTTTGCCTTATTGGTGATTCTGGATCTGGTTATGTCACCTTCCATCAATTCCTTGTATGAAGGCTTTGCGGATCTCACGTTACTGTTTGGCTTTCTTCCAAATGCTGGGAATATATCGGTCATTGGTGTTGGCTGGTTTCTTGGATTGATCTTTGTGTTTTATCTGATCTTTCCTTTCTTCTGTGTGCTGTTAGGAAACAAACGAAGGGCATGGCTCTCCTTCGGTATAAATATTTTATATAACTTTGTCTGCATACAGTACTTTGATGTAAGCAGATCAAACATCCTCTATTCCGCACCATTCTTTCTGGCTGGTGGCTTGCTGTACTTATATAAAGATGAGCTGCTTCATTTAAAGAAATGGGTAATGCCTATATTGGTAGTCCTCTCAGTTGTTCTTTACTACGTATTGAATGGTAATGTGTACATGTGTCTGCTTGTTTCTATTACACTCACTGCTTATGCAATTTTGAGCGGGGGGGGCTTACTCCAAAACCGCATTACGAAGTTCTTCAGTGATATCAGTATGGAAATGTATCTGTCACACATGGTAATGTTCAAGCTTGTAGAAAAAGCGGGTCTCTTATCAATAGCTGGTAATGGTGTAGTGCAGTACGTGGTCAGTGTAGTGCTGGTTGTGGCAGCTGCTGTTGCGTTTTCTTTAGTTGTGAAAAAGGGGATTTCGATTGTTGATGAATTGATTCGCAAGAAGAGAAGAGAATTGACAAAGGAAGTATGATGAAACAAAACAGAGAAATATGGATAGATAACGTGAAAGTTATTGCGTGCATACTGGTTGTAC
>CASEPS010000090.1 GCA_949289855.1 uncultured Erysipelotrichaceae bacterium | reverse complement strand
TCAATAATTTTACATTTGATATATGAAATACCGGGTCCGGAGCAATTCATCCCACCACCTATAGAGGTGGGGGATTTCTTGCCTGTTATGTGTTAAAGAGAAGCAATCTTTTCTCTTACAAGGGCGATGCTTTCTGCAATCTTTGAAGCATCCTTGCCACCTGCCTGGGCCATGTCCGGTCTGCCACCGCCATTACCACCGCACAGCTGTGCTGCAGCCTTGACGATATCACCAGCCTTTGCGCCTTTGGCAATGGCTTCCTTGGAACTTGCGGCAACAAAGACAACCTTTCCACCCGCATCATTTGCCAGGAAGACAAAGCCATTCTTCATCTTGTTGCGCAATGTTTCCGCATAGTTCTTCATATTGGAAGAATCAAAGTCCTTAAGGGCAAGGAAGAGACAGGAAAGTCCATTGATGTCTTCTGCTTTTGCGGCTTCCGCATCCGCATTGGCAGCCATTGCCTTACTGTTGGCTTCGGCCACTTCCTTGCGGAGTGCGCTGTTTTCTTCCAGCAGTCTTTCAATTCTTTCCTTGAGCCCTTCCCAGTTCTTCATCTTGAGCAGAGCTGCTGTCTCATTGAGGTAATCCTCTTCCTTCTTGAAAGCCTCATATGCCTTCATCTTTGTCTCACATGTAATTCTGCGGATACCAGAACCAACAGACTCTTCGGAAACAATACGGAATACTCCAAGGTCGCCGGTATTGGCAACATGGGTACCACCACAGAATTCCTTGGAGAAGTTTCCCATGGAAACAACCCGTACCGTATCACCATATTTCTCATCAAACAGAGCAGTAGCACCTGTCTTCTTCGCGTCTTCCAATGACAATACTTCCGTTGTGACCGGAAGGTCTGCATTGATCTTTTCGTTGACAAGGCGTTCTACTTCATGAAGCTGTGCGTCTGTAGGCTTTTCAAAGTGCGTGAAGTCAAAACGGCCATAGTCAGGACAGTTATAGGAACCTGCCTGGGCAACATGGTCACCAAGCACCTGCTTGAGAGCAGCCTGCAAGAGATGCAGTGAAGAATGGTTGGCACGTGTCTTTTGTCTTGCCTCATAGTCATATGCACCATGAACGCTGTCTCCTGTATGCAATACACCTTCTATATTTTCAATATGGTGCAGTGGCTGCTTATGTGGTGCCTTCTGCACATCGGTGACATCCGCATGGAAGGAGTCATTGGAAAGCACACCGGTATCTGCGCACTGGCCACCACTTTCCGCATAGAAACAGGTACGGGAAAGAATAACATCACCAGAGTCAGTGAGTTCATCTACCCTGACACCATCTTTGAAAAGACCAATGACAACACCATCACACGTTGTGTCAGTATAACCGGTAAATTCAGATTCTTCCGTAAAGTCCATCAGATCAGCTGACTGGCCATGCATGGACTGCAATTCACCACGGGCATCACGGGCACGCTGCTTCTGGGCAGCCATTTCCTTCTCAAAGCCCTCTTCATCAATGGTATAACCCTGATCCTCAGCAATCTCTGTTGTCAGTTCCTTCGGGAAACCATATGTATCATACAGTCTGAAGACAACCGTACCTGGAAGTCTCTTTGTGTCTTTATGTTCCTCAAGTGCTTTATTCAACAGGTCTTCACCATTGGCAAGTGTCTTATGGAAGGATTCTTCTTCCTGCTTGACAAGGCGGGAAACAAGGTCAACCTTTTCCAGAAGATATGGATAGAAGTCGCTCATGTTGTCCGCAACAACCTGGACAAGCTTATACATGAAGGCACCTTCAATACCGAGCTTCTTGCCATAGCGCACAGCTCTGCGCAGCACTCTTCTTAAGACATAGCCTCTTCCTTCATTGGAGAACATCGCACCATCCGCAACCGCGAAGGTAACCGTACGGATATGGTCAGCGATGACACGGTATGCCATCTTGTATTCCTTATTGCTATAAGGGAACTTTGCATATTGTTCTGTCGCATGGATGATCGGCAGGAAAAGATCTGTATCAAAGTTTGTCTCACCATCCTGAATCAATGCGACAAGGCGTTCAAGCCCCATGCCGGTATCAATGTTCTTCTGTGGCAATTCCTTGTATTCCGTGCGCGGAACTTCGCCAGGTCTGCAGTCAAACTGGGAGAAGACAACGTTCCATACTTCGATATATCTGTCATTTTCAATATCTTCAAAGAACAGTTTCTCACCAAGATGTTCAGGGTCATACTTTTCACCGCGGTCATAATACAATTCGGTATCCGGACCACCCGGGCCTCTGCCGATTTCCCAGAAGTTGTCTTCTGTCTTGCGGATATGACTTTCAATCATACCAACCTTAACCCACTGATTATAGGCATCCTCATCATCCGGATAGACGGTAACATAAAGTCTTTCCTTTTCAAAACCGATCCATTCCGGACTTGTGAGAAACTCCCATGCCCAGGCAATGGCTTCTTCCTTGAAATAGTCACCGATGGAGAAGTTGCCGAGCATTTCAAAGAATGTATGATGGCGGGCTGTTTTGCCGACATTTTCAATATCGTTTGTACGAATAGACTTCTGTGCATTGCATATACGGTTGCACTTAGGCTTTTCTGTACCATCAAAATACTTCTTCAAAGCAGAAACACCGGCATTGATCCAAAGCAATGTCGGATCGTTATGCGGAATAAGACTTGCGCCAGGTTCTACCATACATCCCTTGGATTTGAAGAATTCCAGGAACATACTTCTGACCTGACTGCCAGTAAGCTGTTTTTGTGCCATACATTTTCCTCCCAAAAATAAAAAACGTTCCAATTCCAGGAACGTTTGCACGCGGTACCATCCTGGTTCGCATATCATATGCGCACCTTAATTCATGCCGTTAACGCCGGACTACGTCGCGGATTAAGCGCTCTGCAGGGCAGCTTCTGTACATTCTGCGCAAAGACTTTCACCAGCCGTCTTTTCTCTGTAACTTTCTGCAGAAGGACATACTTTCCCCTGTTTGTCATGATTTCCTGCTTAGTTTAGCATACTTCACAAGGATTGCAAAGCAGATGAAAGCAGTTTTCATTTTCATCAGTTCCACGTAAAGTTTTTGTTGAATTCAGGTTTATGCCGTTGCCTTCAATGCGGCAATGTAATAAAATACATGCAGATGTAAACGTTTCAAAGGGAGATGTAAATTTTATGAAAGTATTTACAAAAGCTGTTACATCAGCTCTCATATGCGCTTCCCTGGCAGGATGCGCATCAAGCACTGTATCCACAGAATCCACTGCATCCAGTGATGTCACTGTCAACTCCGATGGTACATATACCGTCGGTATTATCCAGCTTGTCCAGCACCCGGCACTGGACGCCGCTTCCCAGGGCTTTACCGATGCCCTTGAAGAAGCATTTGGTGACAATGTAGAAGTTGTATTGCGCAATGCATCCAACGACACCAACCAGTGCATCACCATCGCCAACCAGTTTGTGACGGACAAGGTCGACCTCATCATGGCAAACTCCTCTTCTGCCCTGCAGGCCGCGTCCTCCGCTACACCTGACATTCCGATTCTTGGTACATCTGTTACCGAATACGGAACAGCACTTGGCATTGAGGACTTTGATGGCACCGTTGGCAACAACATTTCCGGTACATCAGACCTTGCTCCACTGGACCAGCAGGCAGCGATGTTTGAGGAACTGCTGCCAGATGCACAAAACATTGGTATTCTCTATTGCAATGCCGAACCAAATTCTGTCTACCAGGCAGATGTAGTCAAAGCAGAACTGGAAGAAATGGGAAAGAATGTAACGATTTATACATTCTCTGATTCCAACGATGTTTCTTCTGTCACCCAGCAGGCTTGTTCGGAAGTGGACGCAATCTATATTCCAACCGATAACACTGCTGCTTCCTGCACAGAAGCCATCAACAATGTTGCCCTTCCTGCTGGTGTACCAATCATCGCAGGTGAATCCGGCATCATGAGCGGTTGTGGTATTGCCACACTGTCGATTGATTATTATGAACTTGGTGTAACTACTGGTGAAATGGCAGTACGCATTCTCAATGGTGAGGAAAAAGTCAATGAAATGCCAATTGAGTACTACCAGAATCCGGTGAAGAAGTATGATGCAGAGCGTTGTGAAGCACTTGGTATTACCATCCCGGATGGTTACGAAGCTGCATAAATAAAAAGAGCACAAGGGTGCAGATTGCTGCTGCACCTTTGATTTTGAAAGGGGTATTTTTATGAATATAGCAAATCTCTTTGCGGCAATGCCAGCCGGTGTTGCCCAGGGTATTATATGGGGCATTATGGCCCTTGGGGTGTACATCACCTTCCGGGTTCTTGATACGGCAGACCTTACCGTAGATGGTTCCTTTACCACAGGTGGTGCGGTTGCGGTTATGTTAATCCTTGGTGGCTGCAATCCATGGCTCGCCCTTGTTGTTGCCCTTCTTGCCGGCATGCTTGCCGGAGCAGTCACCGGACTATTGCATACACTGCTTGGTATACCGGCAATTCTTGCGGGAATATTAACCCAGTTCTCCCTTTATTCCATCAACCTTGCCATCATGGGCATGGCTTCCAATAAGGCAGTACCGGTAGACAAGTTTGCCCTGGTTGTCACATCACGTGCCATTCCGGCAACCATCGTGATCGGTGCAGGTATTGCCATTGTTCTGATTGCTGTTCTTTACTGGTACTTTGGTACAGAATCCGGTTCTTCCATGCGTGCTACCGGCTGTAACTTACAGATGGCTAAAGCACAGGGCATCAACATCAACTGGATGAAAGTGCTTGGTCTTTCCTTCTCCAATGGCATTGTCGCTTTCTCAGGTGCTCTCATGGCACAGCTGCAGGGTTTTGCGGATGTCAAGATGGGTACAGGTGCCATCGTCATTGGTCTTGCGGCAGTTATTATCGGTGAGGTGCTTGGCAATGCATTGCTTGGCAAACATCTCAATTTTGCCGGAAGGCTTGCCTTTGTCGCAATTGGTGGTGTCATCTATTACATGGTTGTTGTTGTTGTTCTCTGGCTCAAGGTTGACAGTAACTGGTTAAAACTGTTTACAGCCATTATCGTTGCCATCTTCCTTGCGGTACCATATTTGCAATCCCACTCCAAAGCTTCCTTCTCAAGAGCTTATAAGAATTCCAAAACTATTACGGAGGATGACTGAAATGACAGCAGCACTTGAACTCAAACACATTAACAAGACATTCAATGCCGGCACAATCAATGAGAAAAAGGCATTGGTCGATATCAGCCTGATTTTGGAACAAGGTGACTTTGTCACCGTGATCGGTTCCAATGGTGCTGGCAAGAGTACCATGTTGAATGCGGTTGCCGGGGTATGGCCAATTGACAGCGGTCGCATATCCATTGCTGGCACAAATGTGACCGGTATGCCCGATTTCAAGCGGGCAGCCTTCATCGGCAGAGTATTCCAGGATCCGATGACCGGTACCGCGGGAGATATGCAGATTGAAGAAAATCTTGCTCTTGCAGCAAGGCGTGGCAAGAAAAGAGGTTTGCGCTGGAATGTCACCCAGAAAGAAAGAGCGCAGTTTCATGAACTGCTCAGCCAGTTCAACCTTGGCCTTGAAGACAGAATGACAAGCAAGGTCGGTCTTCTATCCGGTGGTCAGCGTCAGGCGGTCACCCTGCTCATGGCATCTTTACAGAAGCCGGAAATCCTGCTTCTCGATGAACATACAGCAGCTCTTGACCCAAAGACAGCAGCCAATGTATTGGACCTCACAGAAAAGATTGTCGAAAGGGATCATCTCACTACCATGATGGTCACCCATAACATGAAGGATGCCATCAAAAATGGCAACCGTCTGATCATGATGCATGAAGGCAGAATCATCTTTGATGTACGTGGTGAAGAAAAGAAGAAACTGACAGTAGAAGCACTTCTTGCCAAGTTTGAAGAAATCAGCGGTGAAGAATTCGCCAATGATGCTGCCCTGTTAACGAAATAAACAGTCCATCCGGACTGTTTTTCAATTGCATAATTCTTTCTTTGTGCATTCACATAACTGCAGTATTTCACATGCCTTCTGCGCTAAGATCTTCCCCTTTTCCGTCAGTTCCAGCGTACGGTGACCTCTGATGAATAATGGTGTGCCAAGTTCATGTTCAAGATTGATAATCTGACGGCTGATGGTAGGCTGTGTGACATGTAACAGCTTGCCTGCTTTTGTAATGCTCTTTTCATGGGCTGCTGTAACAAAATATTCCAAAACTCTTAATTCCATAGTATTATGCCTCCTTTTGTACGAATGTGCATGGCTGTTCTTTATGCAGGAACAGTCCGTTGAGAAAATGTCTGAAATAGATGGTATTTGACAAAGTGGTGATGATATCTGAAACAGGTTCCGCAAGGATGACAGCATATAGTCCAAACGGAAGAACAGATGGCAGGATATAGATCAGCGGTATAAGCAGAATCACCTTGCGGAAGAAAGCAAAGAAGAAAGACCTTGTACCTTGTCCAAGAGAGTTATAGGACTGCTGGAATGTAGAGTTAAGGCCAAGAATGAATAAGCCTCCTACATAGATCCTCAGCATTGGTACGCCAATCTCAAGCAAAGCCTGATCGGCATTGAAGATGCGGATGAACACTTGTGGGTATGCCATGACTGCACTAGTAGCAATGAACGTAAAGCTTACAGTCACAACAGCAGCAATACATATAGTTTCCTTGACCCGATCATATCGTTTCGCACCATAATTGAAGCTGATAATCGGCTGCGAACCCTGTGCAACACCTTCAACTGGCAACAGCATAAACTGAAATATAGAAAACAGGATGGTCATAGCACTGACTGCGACATCTCCTCCATAGACAGATACCTGCCTGTTAAAACATACATTGAGTACACCTTCTGACATATTCATGAAAAATGAAGCAGAACCAAGTACAATAATTTCCTTCAACGTATACAGATCGAAGAAGAGATTGTCTTTATGCAGCTTAAGAACAGATCCTTTGCCAAGAAGGAATGTCATAACCCATAGACAGGAAACCATCTGTGAAAAGATTGTAGCAAGGGCCGCTCCCTTTACTCCCATATGGAATGTAAAGATGAATAACGGATCAAGAATAATATTGATTATACAGCCGGAAAGGGTTGTGACCATTGCGGTTTTCGCATATCCCTGGGCAGTGATGAAATAGTTCATACCGATCGGTGAACTACTCCGACTTATAGAAGTCGGAGCTTCCTGCTTCAACCACTACTGCGCTGGCTGCGATTTCTCACAACGCAGTGTCTTACACAATGTCCACAGGCGTATTCGTTCGGGCTATTCCATCCCTACGTTTTGTTTGTGCTGTTAGTTGG
>CASEPS010000089.1 GCA_949289855.1 uncultured Erysipelotrichaceae bacterium | reverse complement strand
GTAATACACCGTTATTTTAGCCTAAAAATCGCATAGTATCAGCGTTTTTCAAGCACCTGGAACAGAAAAAACTTCAAATATGATGTTTCTTCCATCGGCCAGAGTACCGGATGGTCACCATTCTGCTGTGTAACAGAAATCTGTTTCAATATCACACCGGCATTCATTGCCGCTTCCCTTAACATCTTCTCAAATAATTCCGTTTCCATATACCTGCTGCATGAACAAGTCGCAAGATACCCACCATGCCGCAATATGCGCATTGCCTTTTCATTAATCGAAAGATAACCATGGTAGGCATGGTCAATTGTTCTTCTGCTCTTGGTAAAAGCAGGTGGATCAAGAATGATGAAATCAAAGTCACCAACAGAAAGCGTATCAAGATAATCAAACACATCTGCCTGTACAAAGGAAACATTCTCAAGACCATTCAGCTTTGCATTGGCTCTGCCTTCTTCTAAGGCAACAGCAGAAACATCCACTGCTGTTACAGCCTTAGCTCCACCAATTGCTGCATTCAAAGCAAAACCACCGGTATGGGTAAAGCAGTCCAACACACGCATGCCAGAGGAAAGATTTCTGACAATCATCCGGTTATTCTTCTGGTCAAGGAAATAGCCTGTCTTCTGTCCATTTTCAATATCCACATGCAGTTTCAAACCATTCTCAGAAATGATCTGGTCACTGGAAAAATCTCCATCCCCACACTTTCCCTTATATACTTCAAGTCCTTCCTTGAGACGGGCTTTGACATCAAAGCGCTCATAGATTCCGTTAATTACTTCACCATCTTCCGCAAGAACCTGTTTCAATATTGCATAAATCATATCCTTGCGCACTTCCATGCCCTTGCATATCATCTGCACCGAAAGCACATCATTGTATCTGTCCACAACAAGCCCTGGCAAACCATCCGCATCGCCATAAATAATCCGGCAGTTGGAAAGATTCTTTCTTTCTACAATCTTACGGTAAAGCCATGCCTCACGAATTCTTCTTTCAAAGAAAGAACGATCAATTTCCACACTTTTGTCAGTACTCAGTATTCTGACCACAATATGGGAAACCGTGGAAAGAAAACCGGTTGCGATATACGTTCCACTTTCATCATAAATATCCGCAATACCGCCATCTTCCGCAACACCTTCAATTGACACAAGGTTGTTACGGTACATCCAGAGTTGTCCTTTTTTCAAAAAAGAAGCACCCTTCTCATCCACAATCACGCTACATCTGTTCATATATGTCACCTTTCGGCAACATGATACCGGCTCAACACGAAAAAAGGCAACCCTGTGATTGCCTCAATACTTATTCCGCTGTATAACGCAGCCACACAGCGTCGTCTTTATACTGTTCTACACCAGCAAGCTTCAATGGTGTAACTTCTCTGTCCATTGGAAGTCCATCAAATACAACAGCCATGCCACCACGTCCATCAATGCCTGGACCAATGACAAGACTCACTTCATCCAACAGTCCTGCTTCAAGGAAACCAGCATTGATATGTCCTCCACCAACAACCGACATCCGCTCTACACCAAATGCATCATGCAAAACTGCCCAAGCCTTTTCAAGATCAATTCTTTCCTCACCTGCAACAATCCAGGAAATGTTTCTTTCATCAAGGTAAGCAATATATTCTTTACTTGCCTGCTGGCTCATAACAATTAACAATGGATTATCATTTCCTTCCACATTCCAAAGCAATGTTCCCTTTGTGTCCACGACAATGTCATAGCCTTCAGCACTACCTTTGCAGGAATAGTCATCTTTGCCATATGGCTCACCTGTTTCACAAACAAACTTTCCCGGTAATGCATCTCCAGTTCAGCAGTCACTCTGCCACTAACAGTAGAAGGTGTATGCAGCATAGATAGTGTTTCATAATATTCGTTAACACCGCGAAGCTTTGCGGTCATACCGCAATCAATTCTTCCATCAACCGATGTCATCATATGACAAATAATATATGGTTTATTCATATTCTCCTCCCATCAAGTACTATTGACTTTTACACAGCAAAGTTTAACCTTAAAGTTAACTTTAAAGTCAAGACAAAGGAGAAACAGTATGGAAACAAACACCTATACCATCAGAGAAGTCGCCAATCAGTTAGACATTCCCGCAAGTACAATCCGCTATTATGACGCAGAAGGCTTATTACCCTTCATGGCACGAAAAGAATCCGGATATCGCATCTTCACGGAAAAGGACATTGCCACACTACGTGTCATCAACTGTCTCAAGAAAACCGGTATGCCCATCAAAGAAATCCGACAATTCAGTAAATGGCTGGAACAGGGTGATGACTCATTGCAGGAAAGATATGAAATGTTTCTGGAAAGAAAACGCATTGTAGAACAACAAATCAAAGAACTGGAAGATGTTCTCAAAGTCATCAACTACAAATGCTGGTATTATGAAACAGCAATTGAAGCAGGAACAGAAAAGATACATACACAGAACAAAGAATATCCGGATGACAGCTGCCTTGAACGTTAAAAAAAGATCCCGCAGGATCTTTCTCAGGCAACCTTGTCCGCATTTGCCTTGGCGGCTTTACGGAAGAGGAATATACCAATTACAAACATGATGGAAATGGCACCAACACCAAGCTGGGCACTATTTGTCAACTGGGAAACAACCGATACGATGGTTGTGCCAAGGAATGCGGCACCTTTACCACAAATGTCATAGAGACCAAAGTATTCACCACTTTCTTCTGCTGGAATAATCCTTGTGAAGTAAGCACGTGATAGTGCCTGAATACCCCCCTGGAACATACCGACACATACTGCCAGTACCCAGAACTGCCATTCCTGGGCAAGGGTAATGGCAAATAATGCAATACCAAGGTAAGCGACAATACATACCGTAATCAGTGAACTTGTCTTATACTTTGTGGCAATCTTGCCAAAGAGAATGGCAAATGGGAAGGCAACAACCTGTGTCACAAGCAAAGCGAGCAGTAATGCTGTGCTGTCAAGACCAATGGCTGAGCCATAGGCTGTAGCCATGTCAATGATGGTATAGACACCATCAATATAGAAGAAGAACGCCAGCAAGAACAGGAATACACCCTTCTGGTCTTTGATATGACTCAATGTCCTGCCAATTCTTCTGAAGCTGTCTGTCAAGGCAACCCTGTTTTCCTTTTCGACATAATTCTTCTGTTTGTAACTTCTCAATAATGGTACAGAGAACAACACCCACCATACAGCTGTAATGACAAAAGCAAGCATCATGGCAGTACCCATGGAAACGCCGAAGTTTTCACCAAACAGAACAAGTATAAGAGAAAGGATAAATGGAATGCAGGAACCGATGTAGCCCCATGCATAACCCTGTGAGCTGACATCGCTCAGTCTTTCTTCTGTTGTTACATCATTGAGCATGGAGTCATAAATGACAAGTGATACGCTGTAAGCACTCTTGCCAATGATATAGAGAATCAGGAATAATACCCACTGTTTTGCAAAACCAAGGGAAATGCAAAGCAATGCACCTATGATGACAAATGCCGCAAAGATTGGTTTACGGTAACCTTTGTTATCTGTAGCAGTACCAACAATTGGTCCCATGATAGCAACAAGTGCTGTAGAAATAGAAGCCGCATAACCCCACCATGCAAGATAATCTACTTCAGAAACACCACCTGCTTCAGCAAGTGAATTGAAGTACAAAGGCATAATGGTAGATACAAGCAATGTGAATGCTGAGTTACCTACATCATAGAGAACCCAGTTCTTCTCAAGTTTCGTCAATTTGTTTTTCATTCTTTCACCCCGATTAATTTTGATAGAAAACTCCCCTGTTATCTATCATATCTTTGTTACATCAATTTAAGGGTTTTGTAAAGAAGATCATTATATATTATTGACAAAATCAGTTCAGACAACAGCCTTCTTCTCATACAACGTGATTAGTCTCTGTTTCCAATAACCTGTATACAAAGCAAGGTTGTCAGAATTCAGCTTATGTTTACCTCTTCTGTACCGCATACAGAGATATGTATATCCCTGTTCATCAATCTCTGGAAAGGCTGATAAAAACTCATCTTTTTCAAATGCAAAATAGCAGAACGGTTCATGGTAAGCATACTCAAATGGGCGGTCTATTGTCTTTATCTCCTTTTTGACCGTCTTTTTCACCGATTCCTTTGTCGTAAAGAATAAACCAGCAGCTATTTCCTCTAAAGATTTTCCATGCATATACATTTTCAGGATATCTGATTGTATGGTTTCAAAACGATTTTCTACACAATACGCATCCAGAAAACGTCTGATATTTAACACATACTGATTATCTATCTTGAAAATATAATGTTTCTGCTAACTGGCATCTACAAATTCTGTCACGCCCGTAATATTCATCTCATGCAATTTCAGTTCGACACGATCTGTGTAATCTACATTGTCAGGCAGAATTGTATCCCAAAGTGAACAGAATGTTTTTTTCAACCCATCGAGAGACAAAGCTAATTGATAATTATAGAATGTACTCTCTTCATTTTCTCTCAAATCCAGCAGCTCAAGTTTTCCGTCCCTATGAAATAATGTATACATTTTCCCGCTGGATATTTTACATATTGGTTCAAGCATCCTGGCACAACCTTCCATTGCATGAAGGTACATAACTTCATCTTTTACATCATCTGGCACCAAGTGGAAAGAAAGCATATTTTCATCAATCCACACAAATAAATTATCCAGTACATCATGAATCGATCTTTTTCGATACGGTCTGTATGGTTTTGATACTATTTCATGATAATCCAGGACAGCAAGCTCTCCGATTGTTTCTACGTCATTGTCTTTAGCGATATCGTACGCAGATGCCGTCAGGCGTAATTCCTTCACCGGATGTCTGCGCATTACATCCAAAATACTTGCGGTCAGGGGAACCTGACACATATACAATGGAACTATCTTTCCATCCCGCACAACTGCTGGATTAAAAAAAGCTTTCTGATATTCTTCTGGTGGCATAATATTCAATATCCATATTTTGATTGCTTTCTGGATTTCTTCAATTCTTACTCTTCCAATGCCATCAAGAGAAGCATAGTCTTCTGCAGTTAATTGTGCCACCTGATCAATATAGAGATGATTGTATTCCTTCAGAAAATAGTTTGTCTTGCTATCAAGACTGAGTTCATCAATAGAACGATGTGACATCTTCTGCAACTGTTCGGGTGTATATTCTGCAGGGATGAGTTTTTGTTTCCTTAATTGCCAGACAATGATATCAATTTCTTTGAATATATTCCTTTCATCTCCACACAGTTCTGACACTCTCGCCATAACTACACCAGCCAATTCATCGGTTGTTGTAATATGCAACAGTGCGAGGATATTTCTTGCGCCATCTGATAATTTGAGGTCACTGATCGGATAATTATTCATGAGAATAACCCTCCACAATACTTTCCATTACTGTAAATTATTGTAACCCCTTTGCACAGGTAAGAAGCTTACATTTATCTTTTATTTGACCAGTATTTCATATAGTCTTATCATTCATCCTCTATCATGAAAGTAACAACGGAGGTCATTATGTACAAAGCAGAAATCATCACCTATTCACCACGTGCCAATGATATGGCAGACAAAGCAGAAAGAAAAGCAAATGAAATGGAACAGGAAGGCTGGAAACTTGTCACTATGACAGTGACAGGCAGTGCCAAGGCAATTCTGTTGTTTCACAAAGAAGGTTGATGCATTGCTTACAGATAATCTGTAAGCTTTTTTCATTTGCTATAATTAGTTCTACACCAGATAGAAGGACAGATTGTATTGTGGAATTAACTTTTAAGGAACTACAGAAAAAAGATCACCAAAAAGTCATTGCCTATGCCATTCAAGGCATGCATTTTCAACTATATGTGGACAATAAAATCCTTTTACAACTGTATGGAAGGTACTTCTGGTACCTGGAACTATTGCATGCAACACAGGTTTTAGCTCTGTATGATGGTGATACATTAGCAGGTGTTCTTGTTTCGGATATGTATGATGAGCCAAAGGTTCATCATTCCTTTTCTATGTCTTTGTTTGTCAAATGTATTGATTTTGTACAAGCCCATTTTTTCAAAGACAGTGTTGGCATCTATGATGCAATCAACCAGAAAATGCTTATGTGCCATAAAGTAACACAATAGCAAAGACCAATGACAGCCACCACTATTCCTGAAATTTATTTTAATTTTCCTATTGACTTTAATTTTATTTATGGTATATTGAATATAATTAAAGTCAATAGGGAAGGAGAATTGAATTGGAGATAGATAAAATCCCTCAATGGATACTTGCATTAGACCCAGAGGACGCAACCTTTCTAAAGAACTTTGTTTTGAAATCAGGTTCACTGAAAGAAATTGCACGTTTGTACGAAGTTTCTTATCCGACAGTCCGACTTAGATTGGATAAACTCATTCAAAAAATCGAATTGAGCGACCAAAAGGAGGAAGAGCCGTTTTCAACATTTATCAAAGGGTTAGCAGTTGATTCACGAATTGATTTGGAAACTGCGAAGATTATTATCGAAAAATATAAGCAGGAAAAGGAGAAAAAATCATGAATACAGTTATGACATTGATTATCGCATTCGTTGTTATTGTACTTCACGTTTGGCTGTGTCACAGAAGCCCTAAATTTTGGTATTTAGGAGGTATCATCCCCCTTTTGTGGATTGGTGTGTTGGTATTTTTGTTTTTCAATGGCAAAATCAATTTTGGAGAAGATTGGAAAATAATTATTTTCCCGACACTTATCTTTTTCCTGTTTTGGATTCAGGGACATCAGGCAGCCAAGAAAAAGGAAATTGAAAAAATGAAAGCAAAGGATATGTAAGCACATGAAAGGAGAATTGACTATGAGAGCATTGATTATTTTAGTTATAACGTTTGCTATATTGGCAACGCAATTTTATTGGGGCGTACGAAAAAAGAAAATTTTAGGAGCAATTATTCCTCTTGTCATGACTGCGCTATTTATTACCATAAGTTTTTTGGAAAAAACAGCCGAGTACGCTATCACTGGAATTATTAGTGTAGTAGCCATTATTATCGTGTGGTTCATAGGATATTTTAAATCCGCAAAATATGAAAAATCTGAAATTGATAAAATGAAAGCAAAAGATATTCAATAAATAGCAAAGCCAGCCGAGCCAGTCAACGGTCAAGATGAACGGCGCATACGCGCCGCCGTTGACAGCCCCGTCCGCCTTTGCAGATAGGCAATCAAGGGGCGACAGCAAGGAGTGCTGCCGCCCCGCACTATTATCAGAGAGGGGGAATTTCCA
>CASEPS010000088.1 GCA_949289855.1 uncultured Erysipelotrichaceae bacterium | reverse complement strand
AACGATGGTTGAAACGATATTCCTGCTCTGTCAGAAATAATGGCAAATCTCTTTTGGCAACGCCATGGTAGATTCCGGTGATGTGATTCTTGATATTTCCGATCAGAACATTAATCCAGTGAAGTCTGTGACCTTTCTCATCATAGTCTACTTTCTGAGCAACCACTCTTATTCTTCCTTTCAGCTTGTTCAGAGTATTCGTTCCATCGGCGTTTAATGTCCTTTCTTCTGACAGTTCAAGATTCTCAGTAATCTGTTTTTCCATGATCTCGCTATTATCTTTGGGAATAGGTGTCAATCGTATGTATTGTGGCATACTGTTGTCTTTCTCAGTTGATAAAAGCACAAGAAAGGGCTGCTGTTGCGTCCCTTTCCCCTGATGTCCCGGTTCTTTTGATGAAGAGCCAATATAAGCTGTATCTACCTCATAAAACATTGAATCTAGCTTCTTTCCATCCTCTGATTGATTCATTAATATTCTGCATTTTCTGAGCAAAAGTTGTGCTGTTTTGATATTCACACCAAGTGCATTATGCATCTCTACAGCACTGATCCCTTTGTTGGAAGTAAAGAAGAGATACAGACCAAGAAGAAGTTTGTACAGATCAAGTTTGTTATCCTGGAAAACAGTACCGGAAAAAAGATACTGCTTATGTCCGCATTCCTCCGCATTCCGTACATACACTGGTATTACTGTGGGCGAATTTATGGAAAGAAGTACCACCGCACTTCTCACAAACCCATCCATCAGGGTATTTTGCATTGAAGAAGAACTGATAGCAAGCTTCAGGATTATTGGCATACTTCTCATTGAAGGCTACAAGTGACATTTTTCTGGCTTTAAATCTTTGTTTGACATATCTCAATACCATCCTTGTGACTACAGGATAGCAGGTATGCGATTTATAGGTGTACACATCTGGGTACACCATCCGTCTGATGGGCTATTAGATAGAAAAGATCATCTTTGTTAATAGGTGTTAATCATATGAAAACCCGTACGGGATGTACGGGTTACTGACGGATTCTTCCATCATAGAGATTCATTTCAATACCTTTTGTTTCCAGATAATAATCCAATATCTCCCGGTGGGTGACAATGAGGTTATAGTCTTTGAGGTCTGCTGGTTCTACCCAGCGAAGTGTAATCACATCTTTTCCTGCAGTTGAAACTGGTATTTTATCAAGCTCTGCTGCATAGGCAAAGGAGACAACCCGGTAGATGTTTCCATCAATATAGGAAACAATACGGGTAGGGTCATCAAAGACTTTCAATTCCCTGATATCTTCATGAAACAGACGGATGTTTGTTTCCGTAATGCATTTGCGGATAGCACAATCCTTGAATGTTTCATTGTTATGCATGTCACCTGAGACAAGTCCCCATTGGAAGGAGTCCTTGCGCTGCTGGAGCAGAATCTTTCCTTCTGCTTCAATAACGAGGGCTGAACCAAAACGGGTAGGGCGGTTAGGATCCGGTGCGAAGGGATCATGCAGGTAATATAGTGCTGCCGGCATACTTATCCCTTGATGTCCTTCAGGACTTCATCGAGGTCAACTTCCTTTGACTTTCCAAAAGCAAAGGTGACTGGATCTTCTTTACCGTAACGCGGAATGATATGGAAATGCAGGTGGTCTACAGACTGACCGGCAACTTCATTGCAGTTGTTGAGAATGTTGAGACCTTCACAATGCAGGTTTTCCGAAATCTGTTTTGCAAGTTTGTGGACAACGGTCATACATTTGTTTACTGTTTCTGCATCTGCCTCCAGAATGTTTTTGACATGTTTCTTTGGCATGACAATGGTATGACCTCTTGTTACCTGAGCGATGTCGAGAATGGCAAGGACGTCATCATCTTCATAGACGACCTTTGATGGAATCTGATGATTGATAATATCACAAAATACACACATGAATTAAAATTCCTCCTGTTGTCATTATACCACCTGCAGGCATGAAAAAAGAGACCTTTGTAGGTCTCTTGGATGTTATTGAGCTTCAGCAGAAGCAGTTGCTTCAGATGTTTCCTCTGGCATATCCTGTACAAGGCAGTCAGGATATGCATTAGCTACACCGTTGTAAATGGTGATGTCATAGATGTGGAAGTTATACTTGCGGAAGTAATAAGTCTTCGCATCATTCTGTACATTGCTCAAAGCAACAAGTGTTTCGGTTGCTTCTTCACGGAAGTTCTCTGGATCATTTTCATCAATATGCAGGGCATAGTATGTAGAACCATCAGAACCTGTCGCATATGTCCAGCCATCTTCTGTTGTTAAAGAAGAAAGGACAGCACGGATCATGGAATCAAGGTCAGTAGACTGATTTGTATAAATTTCTGAAGTACCGGTGCTGGAGGAATTGTGGTCAGAAGCTGCTGTAGCAGCATCTTTTGCACCAGCGTTCAGCTCTTCAATTGCCGCATTGGCATCATCCTGGGATGTGAATGAAAGGATGGTTGCCTTGACCGGTTTGTAGAGGTCGATGATCTCTGCCCAGTTCTCTTCTACATATTTATAATTGAGCTGTTCAGCAAGAAGGGAAGGAATGATGTAATCATTCACGTAGTCTTCTTCTGTAATACCCTGTGATTCGAGGTTGTTTGTAAACGTATCACCATACATGGACTTGTATGTGGAGAGTGTATCTTCTGCCTGGGATTTGATATCATCTGTTACTTCTACTTCCAGAGAAGAAATCGTACTTGTTGCATCATTGATGGCAGTATCTGCACCGCTCATCGTTTCCATTGTGGTGAACATATCACCCTTTGTGATGGTTTTATTGCCGACAGAGAAGATCGCTGTTGAACTGTCGGAGAGCTTGGCAGAAGCATCGCTGCATCCAACAAGCATGCCACTTACTGCCGCAACAGATAAGATTTTTACGAGTTTATTGCTCATTGTTTTCATTCGTTGCCTCCTTCACTGTCCGCACTTGCGGAAGGTGTACTTTCAGCTTCCGCTGTGGATGCAGGTGAAGCTGTTGTTTCAGGTGCAGCAGTACTTTCTGGTTCTGTTGTGACATCTTCTACACCAAGAGCTGCACGGACTTCATTTTCAAGGTCTGTATTGCCCTTGAAGTCAATGCCAAGTGTCTGTGCCTTTTCCCAGATAGCAGAGTTGAGAAGGGTTGTGTCATATGTTGTGACAAGAGATACATATGGATCCGCAATGTTTTCGCTGGACTCAAGCGTCTCTGGCGTTGCTGCATTGCACATGATCTTGAAGTAACCGAATTCATCAGACTTGACCCAGTCAGAGACTTCACCTTCAGAAAGGGAAAGTGCTGTTTCCTGGAATGTCTTGTCCAGTGTACTTGTGTTGACATCGATGACACCAAGCACACCACCATTTGCACTGGTGGAAGTATCTTCACTGTATTCAGCAGCTGTATCCGCAAATGAAGAACCATCTGCCAGCATCTTGTCTACCGCATCCATTCTGGACTGTTCATCTTCTGTTGGTGTTTCTGGTACATTTTCAGAATCTTCAAACTGGATGAGAATGTAGGAAATCTCACGGATCTTCAGTTCATCGAAGTGGTTGGCAGCATATTCACCCGCAACATTGTTCAGCTTGAGCTGGGTGAGCAGATAATCCTCAAGGGATTCATAACCTGTAGCAGCGACCGCTGTAGCCAGTTCACTTTCATAACTGGAGCCATAAGAAGCAGCGTAGTTGGACCGGATGGTATCAGCCTGTGTAGCGGCCTGATCCTTCAGGTCATTTGTTGTCTTGAAGGAAGCATCTGCGACTGCCTTTTCAAACAGGCTAAGCACTGCAGAACTTCCATTTGTTGTATACAGTTTGTCATAGAACTGCGAAGCGGTAATATCCGTGTCGTTGATGGAATAGACGACATCTTCACCGTTAGCAGTCTTTCCTTTCAGCTTTCCTTTGTTCGTGTCATAGATGTAATACACACTGATGCACGCGAATATAACGATTACCAGCGCTACGAACCAGTTCTTTTTTAAGAAATTGCCCATAGTTCCTCCTTTGAAAAAACGCTTTCTTATTATATGTTAGCTGACATCTTTTTGCAATTTATGGAAAGTGAATTTATCGTGATGAATGTTGAGAAATCGTCTCACAACACGAATGGCATATTTAATGGTATAATACGCAACGTTGAAATAGAGGAGGCAGTATGAAAACTCTTGAAATAAAAAATCTGCATGTTTCAGTAGAGGGAAAGAACATTCTGAAGGGTGTTGACCTTGTCGTGAAGGAGAATGAGGTTCATGCCCTGATGGGTCCAAATGGTAACGGCAAGTCCACACTGCTTGCGGCCATTATGGGGCATCCCCGCTATACCGTAACAGAAGGCAGTATTTTCTATGATGGCAAGGATGTGCTTGCCATGCCGGTGGATGAGCGATCCAAGGCAGGTATATTCCTGGCTATGCAATATCCACAGGAAATTCCAGGTGTCACAAACAGTGACTTCCTGCGTGCAGCAATGAATGCCCGCAGTGAAAAACCTGTTTCTTTGTTCCGTTTTATCAAGGAAATGGAAAAGACAATCAATGACTTACAGATGAAACCGGACCTTGCCCACAGATTCCTGAACGAAGGATTCTCTGGTGGTGAAAAGAAGCGCAATGAAATTGTGCAGATGGAAATGTTAAAGCCATCCCTTTCACTGCTTGATGAAATTGACTCCGGTCTTGATGTTGATGCGCTCAAGATTGTAGCAGATGCCATCAATAAGATTCGTAAGGAAACCGGTATGAGCCTTGTGGTTGTTTCTCACTATGAACGTTTCTATGAACAGATTGAACCACAATACACCCATGTTCTTGTGGATGGCCGTATTGTCAAAGAAGGTGATGCGGACCTGGCAAGAAGAATTGATGTGGAAGGTTATGACTGGCTGTATAAGGAAACCGGTGTACAGCCTGCTGCAGAAGTGGAAGAAAAGGTGGCTGCCACAACCATTGGTACATGTGCTGTGCGTGAAGCTGCTGAGAAAGAAGGCAGGGCATGAGTGCGTTGCTTCTTGATACAGACATCCGTTTACCGGATGGTTTGAGCTGTTATGAAGTGCATCTTGACCGTGATCCATTGATCACCTTTGATGCTTCTGGCAAAAGTACGGTATTTGTCGCCATTGAAGGCAGTGGTACATTGCATGTGCGTACATTTGCCCGCGGCAATGCCCATGTCAATTACCTGTTCTGGAACAGGGGAAATGGCGAAGTGACCATTGATGAATCCCATGAAGTCATGGAAGATGCTGAGGTGACAAGTGGCTATAGTGATTGTGCAGGTCATCCAATAAAGCGCAATGCCTATATGGCATTACGGGGAAGAGGTGCAAAGGGAGCGTTGAAGAGTGCTCTGCTTGTACAGCAGAAGATGGATTTCAACCTGCAGGTCGTTAACTTTGCGCCGGAAACAGATGGCAATATTGAAAACTATGCGGTTGTACTAAAGACAGGCACATTGATGATTGATGCCATTGGCAAGATTGTCAAAGGCGCAAAGCGTTCCACAAGCCATCAGACTTCCCGTGCATTGAGTATGGAAGATGGACAGCGTTCTACGATTCTTCCAGAACTGCTCATCGATGAAAATGATGTGCAGGCAAGCCATGCCATGAGTATGGGCAGGGTGGATGAGGAACAGCTCTACTATATGATGTCAAGAGGTCTTTCCAGTGCACAGTGCACAGCCCTCATCGCTTCTGGTTATCTTCTTCCAATATGCACATTAGTGGAAGATGAAAAGATGCGGGAAAGCCTTACAAAAGAGATGGAAGAAAGGATTGCAACGCTATGTT
Organism: uncultured Erysipelotrichaceae bacterium; assembly: GCA_949289855.1. GTDB lineage: Bacteria > Bacillota_I > Bacilli_A > Erysipelotrichales > Erysipelotrichaceae > Bulleidia. The sequence goes on along the minus strand of CASEPS010000088.1, from coordinate 2,225 downwards.
CGATGTAAATAAAATCAGAAATGATTTTCCGATGTTACAGAACAATCCTGACCTCATCTATTTCGATAATGGGGCTACTTCCCTCAAGCCACAATGTGTCATTGATGCGGTGACGTCTTTCTATACGACCCATACATCCAATGTCCATCGTGGTGACTATGCGATTGCTGCAACAAATGACAAAGCCTATGATGGCACAAGAAACATCATGGCCAGATTCATCCATTGCAGACCTGATGAAATTGTCTATACCTATAACATCACCCATGCCATGAACCAGATTGCCTGCGGTATGGCACATGACTTTCTCCATGCGGGTGATACGATTCTGATCACCGAAGCAGAACATGCGTCCAATGTATTGCCATGGTTCCGTTTACAGGAAGAATATGGCATGCATGTGGCATATATTCCTTGTGATAACCAGGGCAATATTCTGTTAGAAGAATATAAGAAGTGCTTTGACAAATACAATGTCAAAGCGGTTTCCATAGCAGAAGTGACCAATGTGACCGGAGCTGTGCAGCCAGTGAAGGAACTCTCTGCTATTGCCCATGAACATGGTGCGTATATGATTGTGGATGGTGCCCAGGCAGTACCACATATGCAGGTGGATGTACAGGACCTGGATGTTGATTTCTATGCTTTCTCTGCCCATAAGATGTGTGGGCCAGGTGGCGTGGGTATCCTTTATGGCAAAAAAGAACTGCTGGAAAAGATGAGACCTTTACTCATGGGTGGTGATATGAATGCCCGCTTCAATAGTGATGGTGCATATATACTCAAATCATCACCGGTAAAGTTTGAGGCTGGTACACCAAATATTGAAGGTATCATCGGAGCCGGGGCTGCGGCAGAATATCTCATGTCTATCGGTATGGAGGAAATCCATGCCTATGAGAAAGAGCTGCGTGCGTATTTCCTGGAAAAGATGCAGAAGCTGGACAATATTGAAATCTATAATCCGGACAATGTCTATGGTCCGATTGATTTCAATGCCAAAGGAGTCTTTGCCCAGGATGCGGCAGGGTATCTTGCTTCAAGGAATATTGCTGTGCGCAGTGGCAACCATTGTGCAAAGTTATTACATGACATCATCGGTACGGATTCTACCGTACGTGCTTCATTATATTTTTATAACACAAAAGAAGAAGTGGACCGCTTTGTGGAAGCCGCAAAGGATATCACACTGGAAAATGCGGTAGGCATCTTCTTCTAGGAGGGTTTTATGAGTAACGATTCCAATCTTCTGGATGATCCGATGGTATTAAGAGAACTCATCATGGATCATTACCAGTATCCACATAACCATGAACTGACAGAAGAAGATGGTTATCATAGTGTCCATATGGCAAGTGATTCGTGCATTGATGATATTACCGTGCAGTCAAAGATCAAAGATGGAAAGATTGAAGACATCCGCTTTGATGGTGTAGCCTGCACCATTTCTACCGCAAGCACCAGTATGATGACAGAACTTCTCAAGGGGAAAACCCTGGAAGAGGCAAAGGACATCATCAATAACTACTTTGCGATGATTGATCATCGTGACTATGATGCGGATAAGCTTGCTGAAGCAGTAGCCATGAAGAATGTTTACAAGCAGGCAAACCGCATCAAGTGTGCGACCATTGGCTGGAAGGCTATGCAGGAAATGATTGATGAAAGTGAGGGAAGTCATGACGGAGAATGATGCAATCTATGCACAGGATGATTATAAATATGGCTTCCATGATGACAATGTCAAAACCGTTTACGATACGGGTAAAGGTCTCAATGAAGAAGTTGTCAGACGGATTTCCCAATACAAAAATGAGCCGGAATGGATGACAGAATTCCGTGTCAAAGCTTACCAGCAGTTTGCAAAAATGCCAATGCCAAAGTGGGGACCAGATCTTTCGGAAATCGATTTCCAGGACTTTACTTACTATAAGAAAGTCTCTGATGAAGCGGAAAGAAGCTGGGAAGATGTACCGGAAGAAGTCAAAAACACATTTGAAAAACTCGGTATTCCTGAGGCAGAACGCAAATATCTTGCGGGTGTCACAACGCAATATGAATCGGAAGCTGTGTATCATAACATGCTTGATGAAGTAAGGGAAAAAGGCGTCGTTTTCCTCCCCGGTGCGCACCGCGGCCCGGTACCATCCGGGGCCGAGGCCCGGATAGTTGGCGCAATCCCGCAGCAGCACCCCTTTCTCCCGCAGCCGGGCGGCCAGGTCCGG
>CASEPS010000087.1 GCA_949289855.1 uncultured Erysipelotrichaceae bacterium | reverse complement strand
TGGACATTGTGTAAGACACTGCGTTGTGAGAAATCGCAGCCAGTGCAGTAGTGGTTGAAGCAGGAAGCTCCGACTTCTATAAGTCGGAGTAGTTCACAGCATCAAATAAGCAACTGAATAGAAAAGACTTGAGGATATCAAGAAGGAGTCATCCGGGTGAAAACTGGACGGTTCAGCTATCTGTGATAAGACTATGATGGCACTGATTCCTTAGTGATCCACGATTTAAGACAGCAGAGCTGGCGGCGAAACCATTGGCCTATAGGGTAGTTCATTGTAGATGAGTCTGGAACATCCAAAAGTCTTATTGATCAGAATCTCTTGATCTTTACTGGGATATGCTCTGAACTTAATTCCTTTGTTCATTTAGATCATCTCATGGTCTGTTCTTGAAAGCGTTCTTCACCCCCCCGTAATATTGAATATCTTTCGGAGATAGCGGGGACAGAATACGAAATGATAGTGAATCATTGATATTGTTGTTTTTGTATATTTATTTTTGTGATTATATTATACTAAATTATCAGATGTAAATTTAATCACTATCTATATTGTTATAATCGAAATGTGCTATCATCCCACGGTTGAAGCCATGGGTTTTCCCACACAAATAAGTTATAATTTGCCTGGTTGTTAATCTCATTGAAAGTCATCCAGTACCTGACTTTTCCCTTGTATCTTGTGAAGCAGACTTCCGCAAATTTCAAAAAGAAGTCAATCATCTTTCTGTTCAGCCAGCCACCATAGTGCTAGGCAAGATACAAAGACATTTCAAAGTGAGAAAGTGTAATGACTGGTTCAATGCCATACTTATGCAATTCATCAAATTAATCATCATAGAACTGCAGACCTGCTTCATTTGGCCGTTCTTCATCACCCTTAGGGAAAATCCTTGTCCAGACAATAGAAGTTCTGAAACACTTGAAGCCCATTTCGCCCATCAATTTGCAATCTTCCTTGTAATGATGATAGAAATCACTTGCCTCATGGTTTGGATAATACTTACCTTCTTCAACGGGTTCAGTGATCATGCGTGGTGTATCCTTTGTGCCACCAGTCATGACATCGGATACACTTAATCCCTTTCCATCACAAAGACCACCTTCAATCTGATGGGTAGCTACTGCACCACCCCATAAAAAGTTTTTTAACAAGGCTCATTGTATGCGGCCTTGTCTTCATTATACGTGATATCTGATGTTACTTTTTTTCAATACGACAAAGATCTGTTGTGATTTCTGTAATGCTTTTAAAGCATTATATGACATTAGATATAAGCATTATGCATAGAAATATTCCTCATTATAATGAAATCAGACAGATGGGAGGATGTGTGATGAAAAGAGTTCTAATCTGTTTGATGTCAATAATAATGTCATTAAACCTTGGCGCATGTACACAGAAAGAACATGTTACTGCAGTGGAAAAACTAGTTCCGGTTAAAGAAGAAGCTGTGTCTTCTGGTGGTGCTGGTGATGAAAAGGTTCTTGTTGCCTATTATACATGGGCGGAAAATGCAGTACCGTTTGATGAAACACAAGCGGATTCCGTGACCAATCCAAGTGTCAAAACACCGGGGAATGTACAACAGCTTGCCGGGTGGGTACAGGAAGCAACAAATGCGGATCTGTTTTCGATCCGGGTAAGTGATCCGTATCCTGCAACTTGGGATGCATGTCTTTCACGGGCAAACCAGGAACGTGGTGAAAATGCCCGCCCGCAACTGGTGGAGGATACGGTTGACATTTCACAATACGACACCATCTTCCTTGGCTATCCAAACTGGTGGTATGGGGTGCCAATGGCAGTGTTAACATTTCTTGAAAACAACGATTTCAGTGGCAAACAGGTATATCTCTTCTGTTCGCATGGAACGGGAGGGCTGGCAAGAAGTGTAGAACTGATTACAGATGCTATACCGGATGCACAGATTTCAGATGATATCTTTGACTGCTATGAAGAAGAAGCAGCTTCTTCAGAAACAGCTATCAAGGACTGGGTCAATGCCCTTGGATATACAGCCGTTGAATGACAGGAGGAACAACGATGAAACACATTATACGCTTTACACTCTATTTTCTGGGTCTTTTTATCATTGCGCTTGGTATCAATCTCTCCATTCTTTCCAACCTTGGAGTATCACCTGTATCTGCTTTCATTGTTCCCCTCAGTAAGGTTATACACATCAGTGTTGGTACAGTTACCTCGGTTTGTTACTGTATGTTTGTGGGAATTGAAATTGCAGTGCTTGGCAAGCGGTTTCGGATAAAGAATCTGTTACAGGTGCCGTTCAGCGTTGTGTTTGGAATCTTTGTAGACCTGATTGGAAGTTTCTTTTCTGCCGTTGTCCTTCCAAACTACGCTGTGCGGTTTGTGGTGATGCTCATTGGTGTCATTGCCTGTGCAATTGGAGCAGTGCTGTACATGGCAATGGATGTTGTACCAAACCCTCCAGAAGGTCTAATCCTTGCCTTTACAGAACGGTTTGCTATTCCTTTTGGTAAACTGAAGATTGTCACAGATTGTATCTTTGTTCTTCTGGGAATAGTATTATCAGGTTTCTTCCTTGGAGGCATCCAGGATATCCGGGAAGGTACAATTATTTCTGCCATTGTGACAGGAAAAATCATTGGCTGGCTGAATACACGTTGGGAAGTAAAGCTGAAGAATCTTGCTTTTCCATCCGGAAAGTGACAAAAATGGACTGGTGTTGCCAGTCTTTTTTTGTAAAAAAAACCCTGTATGAAGTCATACAGGGTGATGGTCATTTTCTGACATTTCCACTATTGAGACCGGCAGTTGCTTCTTCTAATGGAAGCCAGTTAAGCACTTCTACAATTTGTGCGCGCCAGAAGTCCCAGTTGTGTTCTCCTGGTGCCTGTTTCCAGGTGACATCAGCACCATTTTCTACCAAGAAATCTCTGAACTGCTGGTTGACGGTAAGCAATGGGTCCTGTTCACCGCATGCCATATAGATCTTTGGATAAGCAGCGGTGTTTCCCTTTCGTGCATCTTTCATCTGTTGGAAAGCTACACGTGGGTTCTTATCCGATAGTGCTGCTTTGGTCATTTCACCAAACACCGCATCTTCATGGAAGAGGGTGTGACCAGGGGTGTTTTCAGGCTACTCAAAGATCTGTAAGGCGGCTGACATTGCGGCAATATAACCGAATGTATCATAGTACTTCAGACCATTGCGCATTGCCCCAAAGCCACCCATGGAAAGTCCGGCAATGAAGGTGTCTTCTCTTTTGTGCGAAAGAGGAAACATCCGTCTTGTGAGTTCTACCAGTTCTTTGCCAATGTATGCACCAAAGTCATTATTTGGCAGCAACTGGTCAACATAGAAACTGTTTTCACCAGAAGGCATCACCACAGCGAGGTTGTGGTCTTCCGCAAGACGCTGGATGTTGGTGTTCATTACCCAGTCTGTGCAGTTGCCCAATAATCCATGAAGAAGGTAGAGTGCTTTGTATGGTTTTGTTTCAGTTTTCTCTCCACCATAGGAAAGTACTTTATCAGAAGGAAGTACAACCTGGATGGGTACAGTGCGTTTGAGTGTATCGGAAAGAAAGTTGACCTGGAGGATTGCCATATCTTATGCCTCTGCAGCTTTGTTAATGCAGGCAATGGCATTCAGGCTGCGTGGGTAACCGATGTAAGGCAGACATTGTGAGACAACACGGATCAGGAAAGCTTTGTCATTACCAAGGTTCATATTGCCTTTGGCATGGCTTGTGAGTTGTGGTTCACAACCACCCTGTGCAGCAAGGAAACAGAAGGTGATCATTTCACGTTCTTTCAGCGTAAGACCAGTACGTGTGTAATAGTCACCAAAGCAGTTATCCGCAAGCCATCTGTTTACATGACCTGCTTTCCAAGCTTCACGCATATGCGGACCAAAGATTTCTGCCTGTGCTTCATAACCTTTTTCGAGACGGTCTTCCATCGTGGTTGATGCCTGACCTTCAAGAGGGAGTTTGATACCACGGCTTGTCAGAATGTCATTTGTTGCCTTGAGAAATGGCAATACACGGCCAATACCAAGATAATCTGTTGCCTGGTAGACAATTTCCTTTGCCTGTATTGGTGTAACACCAGCATCCAGTGCATCTGGCAGTTCTTCTTTGAACGCATCAATGCCCTGGCAGCCAAGCAATGTAGCAAGGATTGCCATATGCCGTGTGACAGGTTCTAATGTCTGTTCTGGTTCATTGACAACTTCATCAAATGCGAAGTGATCAAAGCGCTCCATAAATTCCGGATCGGTTTCCCAAAAGTTTTTCATCATAGTTATAGCTCCTTTCTGTTGCCTATTTTTACAACCATTGATCGTTTGTGGAAACGAATATTGTTTTTAATTTGAGTGTTCCTGTTCCTTGCGTATGTGGTAACGTAGATAATCCAGCTTTTCCAGTTGTTGTTCGCGAAAGTGAATTTCATCCAGCGTGCTTCCACGTTTCATGTCCAGCATTTTCATCCGTTGAACATTTGTGTTTCCCTGTTCCTGTAACCGCATATAAGTTTCAATTTCTGAAGGATCAAAGCCAATGTCGTGGAGGGTCATGATCAGGCTCAGACGTTCAAGGTCACCATCATCATATTGCCAGGAACCCATTACTTTTTTTACTTCATTACATAGTCCCCAGCATTCATATTCCTGCAGGATTTCAATAGGAATGCCATATTGCTTACTGGCTTCCTCAATTGTCATGACGCCACTTCCTTTCTATTTACAGTTTCACTATAGGAAGCTCTGAAAAGAATGTCTAATACTTATTACATATCATCTGTTATACGTTTTGGCTATGTTTAAGGTAGTTGATGAATGCATTGGTGGCAGATGAAAATGTCTGTGTTTTCTTCCAGACAAGTATTGTCCCGGATGTGACAGAAGGGGAGAGCGGAATGAAACGTAGTCCTGGGTACTGGCAGGCCATGTTGAGTGATACGACACAACCACCTGTTTCTTTTGCCAGTGTTGCCAGGTTGTACAGCAGATTGCCAGTTGCGATGATATGCAGGTTTTCTGCATCAGAACCAAACCAGTTAAGCAACTCACTCTTTATGTTTTCACGGTCGGGCATGATCAGTGGCATACCCGCAAGGTCTTTTGGTGAGACGGTTTCTTTTGTAGCAAGTGTAGCGTCTTCGTTCACAAATACACCCCATTGTTCACGTACAGGTGTCCGGATAAAGCTGTATTTAGATATATCAACAGGTTCCTGCAACAGACCAACATCCAGAAGGCCACGTTCCAGCCGCTCTTTGATGTTGTCGGAGTTTCCACTATAGAACGTAAATTGTACAAGTGGATTTTCCTTTTGGAATCCGGCAATGCGATGGGCAAGGTATGTTGAACTGTGTAATTCTCCACTGCCGATGGCAATGATACCCGCTAATGCGTCCTGCTTATGCATGAAGTCGTCTTTTGTCTTGTCCGCAAGGGCGACAATTTCTTCTGCTCTTCTTCTTAGCAACATGCCGTCTTCTGTCAGAATAATGCGATGTCTGCTGCGCTGAAAGAGCTGTACACCCAGTTCTTCTTCCAGCTGGATCAATTGTCTGGACAATGTGGGCTGTGTCAGATGTAACAGATTTGCGGCTTTTGTGATGTTTTCTTCTCTTGCGACCATCAGAAAGTATTTCAATACACGGATCTCCATAGTTCATTCTCCTTATTTCTAAAATACCACAAGAAATACGTCATATAAATACATGAAACTTTACAATGCCTGAAACCTATTTCTTTGTATACGACACAAGTATTAGACAAGGAAAGATGAAAAAGACATACTATGCCTATAGATGAACAGGAAGGAGGCAGTGTCCATGAATCAGAAAACAATATGCATAATTGTCATTGATGTACTGATGACCATATTGATGCTTGGGCTGATGGCATATTTGCTCATTGGAGAAGCTGCCCATGAATGGATGGGTATTGCTATATTTGTTTTGTTCATTGCCCATCATGGCTTGAATCTTCACTGGCATAAGAATCTTTTCAAAGGCAGATATACACCATTACGCATTCTGCAGACAGTGTTGGATGTGCTGCTACTGGTATTCATGGTTGGTTCAATGATCAGTGGCATCATGATGTCACAGGTATTTTCATTTTTGCAGATTACACACGGTATGGCGTATGCGCGCATCGTGCATATGTTGACATCGTATTGGGGTTTTGCACTGACTGGCATGCATGCAGGACTTCATTGGCCCATGGTGATGGGCATGATGAAAAAGGCAATGCATATCAAAAAGACATCCCATGTCCGCACAGTGATATTGCGCATCCTTGCTGCTCTGGCGGTGCTCTATGGTGCATATGCATTTGGTGAAAATGACATTGGTTCCTACATGTTTCTCAGGACACAATTTGTTTTCTTTGACATAGAACAGCCACTGGTTTTGTTCTTTGTGGAATATATGGCAATGATGGCAATGTGGGGTATCATTGCCTATTACATAGGGAAATGTCTTTCTGGAATACAGGCGAAAAGGAGGCGAAGCGATGAAACAAGGTAAGAGATTTCTGATGGCTCTCATGTCGGTTTTCCTGCTTTCATGTGGACAGGAAACAACAGAGAATGCCGTTACACAAACAGAGGCACCAGAGGCTTCGCCATCTGCTGTGCCTCAAACACAAAAAGGAGGAGAAACAATGCGTATTCAGGTAGAAGGAAATGGGACAACAATTCTTTTTGCACTCAATGACAGCCAGGCCGCAAAGGACCTGGTTGCCCAGCTGCCAATGTCAATTGCAGTAGAAAATTTCAGTAACAACGAAAAGATTTTCTATCCTTCCAGTGAGCTGGATGTAAATGGGGCACCGCTTGCGGAAGGTGGTGCAGGAACACTTGCTTACTATGCACCATGGGGTGATGTGGTGATGTTTTATGGAAACTTTAATTCTAATGGCAGTCTGTATGCGCTTGGTGAAGCAGTAAGTGGAACGGAAACGATTGCTAATCTCAGTGGAACGATAGAAATCCGTGTTGTTGAATGAGGAGGGACAGATGAAAATTGTTGTATTAGAAGGAAGTCCGAACAAAAGAGCAGTGTCTTTTGTGCCTTGGCTGTCTGCATAAGTGCCCGAAGAATGCCATTGCATATACAAAAGATTCTATTTGACATGGGCAGTATATCAATCCACATATATCCAACATAATATAATCAAATTGCCCATCAGATGCAGGTATAAATGAGAGCATTACCTTATCCAGGGTGGCAGTAATAACCCGTCTGGGTGATGGATGAAATAGTGAAATGTATTTCTGTACCTTTTCCATTAGTGATTCGCCACTAAAACGATGGTTGAAACGATATTCCTGCTCTGTCAGAAATAATGGCAAATCTCTTTTGGCAACGCCATGGTAGATTCCGGTGATGTGATTCTTGATATTTC
>CASEPS010000086.1 GCA_949289855.1 uncultured Erysipelotrichaceae bacterium | reverse complement strand
AAATCATCCAATGTATAGTTTCTTTCCATAGCTGTGTACCATCCTTGCCCATATTTTATCACCATACATGCCGTAACAGTTTATTGGTGTGGCACAGCCATAAAATCACATTACTTATTCGTGCAAGCATTTCACACAATCATCCATTGCATACAGAAAAAACCGTATTCATCACACTTTCAACTTCATCTGTATAGACTGACGCTCTCACATTTTTCAATCAATGCAGCCAGTATGGCCAGAATCGTTTATAAGGATTAATAATGTATACCTCATTTTCAGTAAACCCAGTTTCTGATGAAATTACCTCTTTCAGTTCATCTTCACCTAACGTGCAATTAATACAATGCAATGATCGATCTGTGAATTTGACCCAGCTTCCATATTTACTGACAGCCTTCAACACTAAAGGAAGTTGTTCCGGTTTTTTGCACTTTATATAATATTCAGCCTCATCTTGTTTCTTCCCAGGAATTCTAATATCAATTTTCATATCAATATCACCTCACTTATTTGGAAGCGAAAACTATCTCTTCTTTTGTCCTCAACAACCTCAATTTCTACATTGATTATAGCTCGTTTTCATCATCAAGTACAAAAAAAAAGAACTCTTTATACTAATTTACCACTATTTCATACGTATCGGCATCATCCTCTATCATAAATGTAACAACGGTGATCATTATATACAAAGCAGAGGTCATTATGTATTCACACTGTGCCAACGATATTGCAAAAGCTGTAAAAAAAACTTACAGAATCATCTGTAAGCTCTTTTGGTATGGAGCGAGTGAGCAGAATCGAACTGCCGTGTCCACCTTGGCAAGGTGGCGTTCTACCATTGAACTACACTCGCAATGCCCAGACATATTACCATGTGGGCATATCATTGTAAAGAATTTGTTAGATTATTCGCCAGAAATTGCACAACCTTCAAAAGCAATGCTAGGTGTTACAACTGTCTTGTACTTCCAGTCAATGTCATTACCAACTTCTACAACATGGTTCAACATATCAAGGAAGTTACCAGCAACTGTAATCAGGGCAATGCTGTGGTCACGTTTACCATCTTTGACATAATAACCTGCACACTGCAAGGAGAAGTCACCTGTAACAGCATTGAGACCAGCATGCAATCCTTCAAGGTCAGTAATGACAACACCTTCACCCATGTCTTTGCACATGTCTTCGAGTGTCTTTGTGCCTGGTTCAATATAGCAGTTCATCATACTGACACCTACTGGGGAAGAATAACCTCCCTTGAAGCCATTCCCTGTACTTTCGGTATGCATCTTTGCGGCAGTTCTTGAATTGTGCAGAATGGTAGTAAAGACACCATCTTTGACAACATGTTTCTTTGTGCATGCACAACCTTCATCATCAAAATCTACTGCAGAAAGTGCATCCTTTGACTGTGGATCATCCACAATACTGATCTTTTCAGAGAATACTTTCTTGTTGAGAGAATCTTTCAAAGGAGAAATCCCCTTGGAAATTGTCTCACCTGTAAAGATTTCCGAAAATGCTGTAAACAGAGAAGTCATCGCATCTTTTTCAAAGATTGTCTTATATGTACCACTGGCAAGACTTACCCCATCCAGTTTTGCAAGTACATTGTCACAAATCTTCTTGACAAATGCATCCTGATCAAATGTATCCAGGTCTTCTACCACTTCAATGGCATACTCATTTTTGATGACATCAACCTGGGAAGCTGCAGCTTCTGCAATAATCAGCTGGGCAGTGTTTTCATCACGCAAATCAATACCCTTTGTATTGACAATCTCACGGCTTGAAGTTGTTTCATCATATGCCAGCTCACCAACCATGAAAATACGCTTGTCATAGGCAAGAATCTTCTTTTCAATAGACGCAAGCACTTCCTTGACCTTTTCTTCAGAAGGCTTATGGAAAACCTTGTTTTCACCACTCACCGTCACATCCATCGGTTCACGGATAATCGCTTCATCTTCACTTGTGACAGCCATTGCCTGTTCTTTCATATTGGCAATGGTTTCTTCCATCAATGCATCATCCGGATTTTCGGTTGCTACATTGACCATTCTGCCATTGTAAACACCACGTAATGCAGTACCTGTCACATCACTAGTCACAAAGGTATCCATGTCACCTTTGTACCATGTCATCTGTGTACTCTTAGCGGATGACTGGTAAATTTCAAAACTCTCAAAACCCTGTGCCTTTGCACAATCCATCCAGGCATGTTTATTCATTTGCCGTACCTCCTACTGTAATTGAAGTCACACGGATTGCCGGCTGACCAACATCTGTCGGAATCGAACCACTGCTAGAACCACACATGCCCTGTGATCTTTCAAGATTATCAGAAACCATGTCAATGTTCATGAGAATGTCACGACCATTACCGATGAGGGAAGCACCTTTGACAGGTGTCGTAATCTTTCCATCTTCAATGAGATAACCCTCATTGACCGCAAAGTTGAAATCACCTGTCTGTGGGTTGACACTGCCGCCACCCATCTTCTTTGCATAAAGACCTTTCTGAACGCCTTTGACCATATCTTCAAACTTGTCGTTGCCTGGCAGAATGAACGTATTGGACATACGGGAAGTCGGTTCATAACGGTAAGACTCACGTCTTCCACTACCGGTAGGTTCCATGCCCATTCTTCTTGCATTGAGCCTGTCAATCATATATGTCTTGAGCACACCATTTTCGATGAGTACACGCTTCTGTTGGAAATTGCCTTCATCATCGATGTTCTCAGAACCCCATGCATTGGGAATTGTGCCATCATCTACCGCACTGACGCAATCCGATGCGATCTTCTGCCCAAGCTTTCCACAGAAGACACTGGAATCTTTGGCAACTGAGGTTGCTTCCAGGGCATGACCACATGCTTCATGGAAGATAACACCACCAAAACCATTGTCAATGATGACCGGCATCTTCCCGGAAGGACATGGCTTGGCCACAAGCATAACAAGCGCAACACGTGCTGCTTCCTGACCAATGGACTCAGGTGTTGTCGTCTCATAAAACTCAAGACCCATAGCAGCACCTGGTCTGTCACCACCACTCTGGAAGTTATCTCCTTCCTGGCTGAAAGCATCAACACTCATTCTTGTACGCACACGGGTATCCCCAATCCATCTGCCTTCAGATGTACTGATGGAAACTTCCTGTTTCACATTCAACATGAAACCCTTTGTCTTGACAATTCTTTCGTCCACTGCCTTTGCGGCATCAAGACCTCTTTTCAAAAGCGCACTCTTCTCTTCGAGAGACACCTTTTCAAAATCCACTTTGACTGGATGCTTGTTTTCATAACTGACACGGGTAAGCTTTACATCCACTTTTCTGTCATATGTCCCAATCGCATGGACAAGTTTGTCAATCAATGGCAGAATGCCTGCATCGCTCATGTCATTGCCATAGGCATACACAGACTGGGTGCCCTTATACAGGCGGATGCCAATGCCACAAAGTGTCTTACGGTTGATGTCATCCACTTTGCCATCAAGCATGGAAATGGTTTCTGTGATTTCCTTTTCTTCATAAATCTCAGCAAAATCAGCCGCCGAATTCATGCACAAGGAAAGATATTTTTCCAACTGTTCTTTTGTTAACATAAACCCTCCTGCAAAGCATTATACCACCAATTGAAAAAAAGGACTGTTTCCAGCCCTTTTCATTCTCCCGCTGTAACAACCCGGAAATTCTCCCATTTTCCTGAGAAATAGCGCCATGCAAAGAAGATAATGCGCACAATCCAGTCCACATACATACCGATACGTGTACCAACTACACCAAGTCCCATGACCGTACCAAGCAGATACGCAAGCATAACTCTTGCTGCAAACATGGAAATGACACCTACATACATCGTAAACTTCGCATCTCCAGCTGCACGAAGACAACATGGAAGAACGAAGGAAGGCGCATGGAAGAAAGCAACCGCTGCACATTCCATGGTCATAATGGTCATGGCAATACCCATTGTTTCTTCACTGAGTGTATACAGCTGTAATGCATATGGCATGATGAGGAACAAGATCACATTATTGACAATGGCCATCACTTCTGCCATCCTCAACATCTTCTTTATATAATACTTCGCCTGTTCATAATCATTGGCACCAACACACTGACCAACAACTGTCACCACCGCTAACTGCATTGCCATTTCCGTTGTATAGCACAATGTACAAAGGCTGTTGGTTGTCCCATTTGCCGCAATCTGTGAAGTACCATATGTTGCCACAAACACCGAAACGATGACCTTGCCAAGCTGAAACAACCCATTTTCAATACCATTTGGCAAAGCGATGGAAAGTATCTTACTGAGAAGTTTCTTGTTCCATTGCATGATTTCCTTCCAGGAAATACAAATCGCATTCTCCGGATGGAAGGCAAGCTTCACCATCACAACAGCCGCAACAACACGTGATGCAAGTGTTGGCCAGGCAACACCAGCTGCTCCCATCTGGAAACCATAGACACAAATAGCATTACCCACAACATTGACCGTATTCATGAGAATGGACACATACATTGTCGCCTTTGTCTGGTTCATTGAACGAAACAACGCTGCTGCACTGTTATAAACACCAAGGAACGGAAACGACAATGCCGTAATCCAGAAATATGTCCTTGCGGAAGCCATGACATCTGCTTCTACGGTTCCATAAAGCAAAGCAAGTATCTGCCTGTGCAAAGAAAAACAGATTAGTCCAAGACCCGTCGAAATCAGAAACGAAATCATCACCAGCTGGCTCGCTGATTTTTTGACATTCTCCCTGTCCCCAAAACCAAGATACTGGGAAACGATAACCGCACCACCACCTGCTAAGGCAGATAACAGATTGATCATGAGGTTGTTGACATCATTGACAATCGAAACACCAGAAATAGCTGCTTCACCAGCACTGGAAACCATGATGGTATCCGCCATGCCGACAAGCATAACAAGCAATTGTTCAATCAGCAGTGGAACGATCAGCCGCACAAGCTGCCGGTTGGAAAACATGCGTTGCATAACACTTCCCTCCCCTTTTTGACAATGTATTCATTCTAAACCATTTCAAAAAGAAGAACAGTCTCAAATTACATATATTTTACAATTCTTATCGTATGCGAAACCGCTTTGCACTAAAGCGTAGCACAAGCATCGTCGCAATAAGCGAATACAACAAACATGCCGCAATAACACCAAGAGAAAAGACAATTAATGGTACTTCTACACCAATCAGTTTATAGCAGATGACATATGTCACCACAACCACAATATTGTACAGTGGCTTTACCACTTTGCCCTCATTATTGAATGGCTGTATCAGATAGTAGAGCGTCAGGTAATGCACCGAAAAGAATACCGACAACATAATGACCATCACACTCAACAACAATGCAGAAACAAGGTTTCCTTTTGTCAGAAGAGAGAGCATCAGAAAACCAGCTGCCATTGTCAAAGATGGCAGAAGATTGATACGGATCATCGTTTTCAGCCGCAATCTGAATAGGCCAAGTATCTGATCACTTCTTTTGAAGAAGGAATAGGTAAGAAGTGACCTGTCACAATTGACAAACAGAACACTGTTCACCGCTGTGCCGGAATTTACCGCATAGACAAGAAACACCATCGTACTGGCAATCTCCTCAGGGAACGTGCGGATCATAGAACCAAATGATGGAACGATAAGCACACCAATGCAGAGACCTGCAAACAATATGGCAATACCAATCGCAATCTTTGAACTCAGACCATATAACAATTTCTTATGCCGGTGCACAAAGAGGTCATTGAGAAAAGCAAGACCATGCAGCGATGAAACATAATTGTCCTCATTGGTAATCTTTTCCTGTTGGGAAGTAATACCGAGCTTTGAAACCTCTGCCAATGTATTCGCAAATCCAGCATTGATTTTCTTCAACATCCGGTTATAGCCATCAAAATGAGACAACTGGTAAACAGAAGGAATACACAATAGCATGGCAATACCAAAAAGGACATAGGCCATCACTTTGTTTACCACAAATGCCGGCAAAACAAAAGCAAGTGCTATACAGATAAGACCTTTGACAATATATGCCATATCGGGTGCTTTGAATGCTTTCCGCAAGCCTTTTGCATAAAGAATTGTCATCAAGGCAGCTGCCCCACACCGCATAGCAACAACACCGGCAGTTACCATAACAGCTTCAGGAAGTGTTATGACTCCACCAGATGCCAGAATGCAAGCCACTACACCATAGCCAATGGCATACGACAACCTGTCTTCCATAAACAATGCATGTGCCACATCTGTTCCATCCATATGGAACAGATACAACCATTCATATTTATTTCTGTCTCCATAGAAAACAGACGTATTCATAAAGGCACCAACAAGAGAAACCATAGCTGCAAGTTCAAGGAAAACCACCGCATGATCACCATTGTATAAAGCTGCCACAAAGGACAACAAAAGAAGGAAAACCATCTTCATGGCAAGTGAAGAAAGAACAGAGAAAACAAAGCCAAGAATGTTCACAATCCATCTGATAACCTTCATGGAATAGAAAGAAACCGGAATATGTTTTCCAACCAGAGGAAAATGAGAACACCAGTAAATGATACGGTTTCTCATCGCGGCAAACCGGATGAGAAACATATATTTCAATGTCCGAAACATATCAGTTCTCCACCAGAGCAGACAAAATCTTCTCACGGATTGCCTCATCATCCGTACTGCCTGCTGCACTGAGCTTTCCATCTTTCAGAAGCACAATTTCATCGCACAAATCTTCCGCAAGATCCAGAATATGGGTAGAAAGAATAATAATTCTTCCTTCTTTCATACCTTTTAACATATCTTTCATTTCTTCAGACGCCACTATATCCAAAGAAGTCAGTGGTTCATCCAGAAGCAGAATACGCGGTTTCATCGCAAAGATCACCGCCATCTGTATCTTATTCTTCATTCCATGAGAATATTCCTTCATCAGCCGGTTGGCATCCTCTGTAGACAAACCAATAGAAGAAAGAATTTCATCAGTTTCTTCCTCAGCATTCACATGTCCATGTACTTCAAGAAAGAACTGCAAAAACTCTCTGCCAGTGAGAAAATCCGGCACAACAGGTTCCGAAAGCACATAACCGATATCATCCGGCATTATCTTCTGACCATCAGAAAGAACAATATTTCCCTCATAATCCGTATCTTCATTGATGCAATTGAACAACGTAGTCTTACCAGCACCATTGCGGCCCAATAATGCATAGATCTTTCCTTCCTCAAATGTATATGCCGCATGTTCCAATACAGACTTCTTTCCATAAGCCTTAACAACTTCTTCTAGTAAAAGGTCCATAATAAGCCTCCTTCTTCTCATTCTACTGCATTCCGTTCAACACACTCATTAAGATTATGAAAAGTTTTCATACATAACAGAGAAAATGATCATTTGGCGGACATTTCTTCTCTTTCACGCGGGGAAATTCATCCCTTTCGGTAACAAAACAAGTGAAAGGAGAAACTTTATGTATTACAACAATTTATTCAGGGCTGTGACTGCCTTTGGACATGAATCATGGCATGATGCCTATGCCAAGAACCTGTTTTCCTTCAAAGCTGTCCTTGCCCACATTCTGCACTTGAAGACTGAAGAATTCAAATACCACACCATTGAACAAATCACAAACTGCCTCAATGGTGTCCTGGTAGAAGTCTCCAAGGAAAAAGATGGCATCTTCGTCAATGCGGATGGACTGCTGGAAAAAGACAACAGTGAAAGCAGTGACCCGGATGCTGGCAAA
>CASEPS010000085.1 GCA_949289855.1 uncultured Erysipelotrichaceae bacterium | reverse complement strand
ATAGCATATATTACATGTCCTGCAATCTCGACCATGTCCTTTATGACAAGCTAAACACTACAGACGACGAAAAAGAAAATAATGCATTTGTATTTGCCAGAAAGTACAAAGACGACATTCCAGCCTTCCTGGATTTCATATCAAATTCTACATTTTCTGTGATGAACGGATACACTGAATCATGGGAATATATTGCTGAAGGCAACAATTCTCTCAAACGTCACACAAACCTTTGTCTTTGCTTCAAAGATTTAGGCTACCATCAAAACACTGAATGACAGTTTTCGCACAAAAACGATACAGCCCCTCTGCTCTATTGCAAAGGGGCTGTTACGTATTATTTATTGCTTCACTTTAAGAAGTCTCAAGGAATTGAGTACACACAACATGGCAACACCTGTGTCCGCAAAGATGGCCATCCACATGTTTGCTATACCGAATGCACCAAGGATCAATGTTGCGACCTTGATGATGATCGCTAACCAGATATTCTGATTAGCTACTTTCAGAATACGTGCAGCACCAGAAATCGCGAGGGATACTTTGGATGGACTATCATCCATGATAACAACATCCGCAGCTTCAATTGCTGCATCAGAACCAAGTGCACCCATGGCAATACCTGTATCCGCTACAGTCAGTACCGGCGCATCATTGACACCATCACCAACAAAGGCAGTCATACCACTGTTTTTGATCTCATTCACATGACTTACCTTATCTTCTGGAAGACACTGGCCAATGACACGATCTGCACCTGTCTTCTTACCAATATCTTCGGTAATTTCCTTTGCATCACCAGAAAGAATGGTTACTGTACAGCCAGCTGCCTGTAGTCCTTTGACCGCATCAACGGCATCTGCCTTCAACTGGTCACGGAGTACAAGACAACCTTCAAATTTGCCATTACGAGCCACATAGACAAGTGTTCCGGCATCTTTGCATTCTTCAAAGTCAATGTTGTTTTCCTTCAACAACTTGGCATTACCCGCAAGAACCACTTCTCCACCAATCTTGCAGGAAAGACCTCTGCCGGCAATTTCCTGTATGTCAGTCACCTTTGTGGAATCAATATCCTTTTCATATGCCTCACGAATACCAATCGCAATCGGATGAGAAGAATAACTCTCGGCATATGCGGCATCATGCAACAACGCTTCTTTGTCTTCTCCATACATTTCTTCTACCGCAAACTTACCAGAAGTCAATGTACCGGTCTTATCCATGACAACATGCTTTACCTTTGCGAGTGTTTCAATGAGGTTAGCACCTTTGACAAGCACACCGCGTTCAGACAATCCACCGATTCCGGCAAAGAAGCTGAGCGGTACAGAAATAACAAGGGCACAAGGACAGGAAATAACAAGGAATGTACATGCACGGTAAATACCTTCATTCCAGCCTTCCCCAAAGAAACCGACAAAGCAGGCAACCGCAATAGCTGAGAAGACAACAATTGGTGTATACCATCTGGAGAAACTGGTAATGAAGTTTTCAGCTTTAGCCTTATGGCTGGAACTGTTCTCCACTAGATCGAGAATTCTTGCGACAGTACTTTCACCATATGCCTTATCTACGCTGATTTCCAATACACCTGTCTGGTTGATGGAACCAGAAATAACCTGTGTACCAACATCCGCATCCATCGGTTTGGATTCACCTGTCAAAGAAGAAGTATCCAGTGAAGAAGCACCGCTGATAACCGTTCCATCCAGTGGCACACGTTCACCAGGTCTTACCTGAATGATTTCACCCACTTCTACTTCTTCAGGGTCTTCCTTTATCCATGTCTCACCATGTTTTACCATCGCAAACTCAGGACGGATATCCATCAGAGAAGCAATTGATCTTCTTGATCTTGAAACCGCAAGATCCTGGAAGAACTCACCAATCTGATAGAACAACATGACACCGCATGCTTCTTTCATATCACCAAGATAAATAGCCGCAAATGTCGCAATGGTCATCAGGAAATGCTCATCAAACAACTGTCCTCTGCCAATACCACGGAATGCCTTGAGAATGACATCATACCCAAGGATGAGATACGCAACAAGGGCAATACCAAGTGACAATGTACCTTCAAGAAACATAGCCACCACAAAGAGCACAGCACCTGCCCCAAGCCGCATTAACATCACTTTCTGTTCACGGTCTTCCTTTGCATTTTCATCCTCAAATGCCTTTTCTTCTTCAACAATCTCTTTTTCTTCACCACCAAATGCCATAAACTTCGCATCCGGTTCTTCATTAGCAATCACAACCTTCACCTGTTCACGAAGACCTTCTTCCAAACCAGGCTCACAATCATATTGCAAAGTACTTGTCATGAAGTTCAAAGACACATTTTCAAGACCTTCAATACCGGCAATCTTGCGTTCCAATTTAGCTGCACAATCTGCACAATCAATGTCTTCTACCTTGTATTTATATGTATGAACATGGTGGTGATGATGATGTTCATGGGAATGATGATGTACATGACAGGAAGTACAACTCTCTTCCAAAAACTTTGCGTCTGGCTCTTCCCTGACAATGATTTCTTTGATCGCTGCACGAAGTTCTTCTTCCTTACCTGGTTCGCAATCATATTGCAAAGTACTTGTCATGAAGTTTAATGACACATTTTCAAGACCATCAATAGCCGCAATCTTACGTTCAAGTTTTGCAGCACAATCGGCACAATCGATGTCTTCTACCTTGTACTTGTATGTATGGACATGGTGGTGATCATGATGTTCATGACCACGATGCTTTGCGCCATATTCCATAAACTTCGCATCCGGTTCTTCTTTGGCAATAACAGCTTTAATCTTTTCACACATTTCTTTTTCATGGTCTTCATCACATGTAAATAACAATGTGCTGTTCATGAAATTCAATGTTACTTCCTCAAGACCGTCAATACCTGCAATCTTTCTTTCCAGCTTTGCAGCACAGTCTGCACAATCGATATCCACCACTTTGTAGCGGCACTGTTTTTTATTGCTCATACTCCCTCCTCCATAGAACATATGAACATGTGTTCATACATAATATAGGACTACACTATCACTTCGTCAATACAAAAAATGAGAAATCACAGCAACTTTCTGCAATTTCTCAATGATCAAAGCAAATCCAAAGATTTCAAGAATTTCTTGTTTTTGTAATACACACAGGCAGCCACAACCACACCGCCTGCCACAATCAATGTTCCAGCAAGAATGACTGCCATTTGCCCTCTTTTCTTTTCCTCAGCTGTCATATCAAACCTCCAGAAGAATCATACACAGAAAGTCTGTTTTGGGGAAGGGGTTATCTGTATTCACATATCTGATTGATTAGTATTCTTTTTTGAAAGGAAAAGTCCAACCCCAATGAACACAACTCCACCAATCGCAAGAAGAGGCACCGGCCATTTCAATTGTCCAGTTGCGGGTAATTCTTCATCTGGTGTTTCTGTTTCTTCTGGTACTGGTGTCACTTCGCTGAACTTTGGTGTTGTTACTACATCATATTCCCATGATCCTTCAGAAAACGATGGCACACTGATCAACATCGGATTAACAGAATAAGCTTCATTTCCTTCTGCTGTTTCTATCCTTTTCACAAGATACATTGCCGGTTCAAGATCACAGAAAGTCACCTCACCTGCTTCATCTGTCACTCCTTGTTTCGAAGAAGAGAAATCCGCTATTTCTGCCATCTCCAATGCATATTCATTCAGTTGTGAAGCACTGAGTTCACTCCAGTCACAATCAAAAGAAGCAAATTCTTCATGCATGACATATTTAGCATTCCCTTCATCCAACATAAGCTCTGCCACAGGCAAAATCGCATATGTATCACCTGCAAAATGATGAACATTTTCTTCATTGATATGACACTGTAATGTAAGACTACCTGTTTCTTCCGCATGAACACCTGTAACCACACTCGCACAAGGTATTAATAGTCCTGCACTTACGACCTTAACTTTGTCCTATTTGTGTAACTCAAAGTCAATAGGTATAGCCTGCTATGGCATTATCCAGGTATTTCTCATCTATGCCGAACTCCTTCAGTATGGTCTTCTGCTTTGCCGTCAGTGCATACTTCCTTCTATATTTGCCGGCACTGTTTCTTGTGCATTCGATGTTCTCCAGTTCGCTGATTACTCCTGGAACCGTATAGTATTTGCGGTTCTTTTTCTTTAGCTCTCTCGTCTTCTGAAACAGCTCGTTTCTGATGATCATTGCAACAAACACAAGGAATACCTTTGCTTTCAGTGACTCTGTTGTATGCACTCTTGCCTTCTCGAAATCAATGCCGCTCTTCAGGCTTCTGAACATCTTCTCAATATTGTCTCTTCCTCGATATATATCCAGTACAGTACCCGCATCCATATCTTCTGATGACGCTATGAAGAAGTATACCAGTTTCTTCGTTTCGTTTCTGATTGCCCTGCTGTTACGTTCATACCCTGTAAAGTATCCGTTCATGTCATAGTGAAGTCTGAACAGCTTCTCGTATTTCTTCAGATCTGCTGCAGTACATGTTTTGCGTTCAGCCAGTTTGTCCAGTTCTTTCTCCCATGTATGGCATCTTTCCATCAGTGCCTTTTTCTCTTTGCTTGCACGCACATCATCATAGAAAATATGGATGTTTGTCTTTTCGCCATACAGTTCCTTTTTAACTGTCATTCCATATACGCCGTGTTCCGGTATGTAGTATCCTTCCAGGGTTGAAAGCAGTGCTCCGTTTTCCTCCAGCACTTCCTGACATACCACCTGGTTTTCCTTAAGCATGAGAACGAATGCGTAGCCATACCTTCTCATGGCACTGATGTTCTTTTCGGAAATATATCCCCTGTCTAGCAGAAATCCTATGTTCTGATATCCATATTCCTTTGCCAGCTCTGCCATCCACATAAACTGTGCATTGTCATTGATACTGCCATCATACAGTTCATAGAACAGAGGACATGAGTCATCCTGTCTTACATAATAGGAAAGATTGATCTGAGGAAGTCCTTCATCCAGCTTTGCCTTTCCATAATCAGAGAGCTCTATTCCCTGTGCATATGTATTGAAGTTTGTGCTGTCATATCCAATGTAAATGAAGTCATCATTTTTCTGCATTTCATTCCAGGCAGTCATGAACAGACCAGTCTCTTCCTCACCAATTGTTTTGAGAAGACGGCTGATCATTGTGTCATCCCTGATTCTGTCTTCCATCTGCGGGTGATTACGCATAAATGAAGAATAATGCTGGAATGTGCAGCTTTCAGAAGAAACAATATAAGAAACAACATCCTCTATAAACTGTGCCCTGTCACCAAAAACCCCATCAAGAACATCCGATATCTGCAGATCTTTCATAATCTTCTGGATAACAAGGAATGTACCAGTCTTCAGCGTATCAGAAAAATCAGGACACTCCATCTCAATAGTCACATCAGGATAGAAATCAGAGAAAGCCTCATTAGGAATCATCCACTCATCATCAATCATCTTCCCAATGACCTTCCTCTTGTCGACAGTATATTTCTTTTCTTTGTTGTAGATCTGACCGACAACCTGATAGACGTAGCGGACACCATTGCGGGACTGGATTTTAGTAGAAGAAGGGCGCTTGACCCTGGCGTTAGAAAGTAACATGAGGACCTCCTTCGACAGTTATACCGTATAACTATATTATACGCCATTTCAGGCCAAAAGAAAAGCCGGAAATGCCGATAAATATCGGAAAATCCAGCTTTTTTACAGCGCCAATTGTATTTAGTTAGTCATTTACGACAAAGTTAAGGACATAATCAAGCCGCAATTCCAATGCAAGGTAATCGACTAAGGATATCTGGTTCATACCATCCCCCCAACTCTATGCTATTTCAAAGGCTTATCTCCAGATTCCGTTATACTCTCTTCCGAAGACATTCCCTCTTCTTTTGGCTTTTTCAGAAACAGAAGAACGATAATCACAACTACACTTACCGCCAAAATATTAGTAAAAAGCCATACCGGAGTATCAACTCCAGTTTTTACATTTTCCCCTTTCTGAGAAGTCCCTTTGTCCGGAGAAGGATTCTCTGGGGACGGCTGCGGATTCTCCGGCTTGTCTCCGTCAGATACCCATTCACTTTTCGGTTCTGCGGTGACATCATAGAGGACACTCCCATCCGCCTGGCATTCCGGAATACTGATCAGAAAAGATCCTGCGTGAAAGGTTCCGCCTCCGCAGGAGATATCTCCTGCAGGTATCACAAGATACAAGCCTGTTTCTATTTCCCCAAAACGTGCATATCCGCTGCTGTCTGTTTTTTCTGTCTGCTCTGCTGGAAGATTTTCTTTATTAATAAATGCTTCCAATGTTTCCGCTGCTTTCTTCTGACCGGAAGCGCTTGTATCATCAAAAGATACCCCTGCTTTTTCAAAATCTTTGTCCGGTTTCCATTCTCCTTCTGAATAGTTTCCTACTCTGTATAAGGAAAATCCTGCTCCTGCCAAAACTACCGATTCTTCCTCTGGAGTTGTTCCATAATAATAGATGGTAAGAGAACCCATCTGCTCCGCAGCAGCCGCCGGCAGTGCGGAAAAAAACAGAAGCAGAAGTACACCTGCCAGAAAAATGCTTTTCTTTTTCTTCGTTTTTTTCTTCTTTAACATATTTTCATTCTCCTAACGGCCTCTTTTCCTGTTTTTCTTCACGCTTTTCCAAAACTGATATCCCAGGAAGACCAATATTAAAACCAAGACTGCAAGGAGCAGCATCTGTACCTGGAACGGCAGCTCCGCCTGAACTTTTTCATTCGGAACTTTCTGAACCGCCTCTTCATAAGGGATACGGGTTCCCCGCACTAATAACCTGTGAGTGTTCACCGCATATGGCGTACAGGTCACAAGTGTCACATAGTCCTTTCCCGTTATGATATTCAGTGCTTCTGTATCCTCCGGCAATACCGTGAGGATCTGATCAACCTGATAAGCAAACGTTTCTCCTAATATACAGATATAAAAAATATCTCCCTGCTCCAGTTCATCCAGATCTGTAAACAACATTTTTGACGGCAACCCTCTGTGGCCGGTCAGCACGGCATGCGTACTTTCTCCCCCTATAGGAAGAGAAGTCCCCCAGAAATGTCCGACACCACTCTGAAGCACCTTTTCCTCCGTACCGTGGTAAATCGGCAATTCCACCTGGATCTTCGGAATACGGATATATCCCATCATCCCGTTCCCATCCACATTCAGCAGGCTTTCATACCGTTTGTCCACTTCGCTTTTTACCGGGGAAAAAGGATCTAGCAACTCTATATTCCCCAACAGCTCCTCATTGTACTGCCTTGCCTGCTCCAGCATCTCCTTCCTTTCGCTTTCGCTGATCTGTACAGCTTTCTCGTCATAGGATGTGATGACTCTTCCGCTGTTCTTTTCATACAGATAATTGCTGATGGTCGGATATAACAGTACGGAGAGTGCAATGAAAAGTCCTATCAGCCGTATCAGATCACCAATACGCCTTCTCTTTTTGTTTTTTCTTCTGTTCATGTTCCTCATTCCATTCTCCCTGCTGTTATACAGAAACGGAGGCCGCTCTGAGGCGGCTCCCCGTTTTCCGTCATAAGTCTGCTTATTCAGCTTTTCTTCTCCTGCTGACAACAAAGCTTCCTGCAACAGCAATAATCAGTGCAACACCGGTTACAGTAAACAGGATTGTACCCATTCCACCGGTTCCCGGAAGGATTGTGCCGGTGCTGTTTTCGATATCAATTATTTTGTCTGTCTCAACAGTACCGTTTTTGCTGATTGTCCAGTTGTTGACATCATTATCTCCTGATACAGTCACAGTAACTTTGATCGGAGCAGTTACACCATTGTAGCCCTCCGGAGCATGTGTCTCGACAATCCAGTAATCGCCTGCAGCCAGACCATTCAGCTTCAGGTTAAATCCTGTGCC
>CASEPS010000084.1 GCA_949289855.1 uncultured Erysipelotrichaceae bacterium | reverse complement strand
AGATAATGATACTGGAAGAAGAGTTCATGATTCGCTCAGTCGCAGTCAGGAAAGGAGTATTTGCAATGTGTACATTAGGAAAGAGCATAGCTTTGAAAAATCAGGAAATTGGAAAAGAACTTGGCATACCGATTGGTGAAGCAATGGGAGAAATACGTGGAGAAGCACGCGGTGTGGAAAAAGCCAACCGCTCCGCGGCAATCAACTTGTATCAAATGAAACTGCCAATTGAAGACATTGCCTTTGCCGTCAAGGAACCTGTTGAAACCGTCCGCAAGTGGCTTGCTGAATCATAAACCATCATATGAATAAACAAGGAAGCAGATTGCTTCCTTGTTTTCTCTATGCCTGTAACATTTTCATATGTGCTGTTAATGATTGACCTTTCGCCATAGCAACAAGTGCACCATGTGGGTCATCTATGTTTTTCACCTTGGAAAGAAGCACAAAGGCAAATAGTCCCTGGTCTTTTTCCATTGTGTATGGATTACGGAGAACAAACTTTCTCCCCTCAGCAAATTCAAAGGAAATGCTGTAGGTGTATATTTCTTCTGGAAGTCCAACATGCCAGTATTTGACATATTCACGTCTTGTTTGTATGTGAATCGTTTTGATGTTTTCATACGGCACAAAACAAACACCTTCTTCTTCGTTTCCCTTCATGATTGCCCAAAAATGCCACAGGTCATCTTTTGTCCTGACACTCTGGTAATAGAAAATGCCCTGGTCGGTAAACTCCAGATAGGATTCCTGATGTATTGCATTGAGAAAATAGACGATCATCAGAAGAAACAGCGGAATCAGATACAGGTGCAGTGGCAATGCACTGATTACGGTTGCGGAATGATATCCAATGACAATCATCGAAAGAATCAGTATGGAGAAGATGAGCACGTTACACAATGCTTTGATATATTCTTTCTTGTGTTTCCTTTGACATAAGGCAATTCTTCTGCCTTGTGCACGGTTGACATCCAGAAGTTCTCCATAGTCCAATAGTGGCATTTCTCTGTCTTTGAGGTAGAGCGCTTCCTGTTCCTTCTTTGCATATTCTTCCTTTTTCGTATGCAGTTTTTCACTTTGTTCCTGGAGAATTTCCTGCACCGTGATTTTCTTGTTCAGATATTTTTTCACATCATCCAGTGATACATCCATTCTCCTTAACAACAATATCGTTTTCAGACGCTCAACATCTTCATCATGATACGCCCGGTAGCCGTTCTCTTTCCGCTGTGGGTGAAGCAGACCTTCTTCCTCATAGAAGAATAGCGTTTTGCGGTTAATTCCAAATGCCTTTTCTATGTCCTTTGTTGATAGTTCCATATTGGTTTCCTCTTCTTTCACCCTTGTTATACGCTGTCCAGCAGGTAGACAGTCAAGAGAAAAACCGCATTTTCAGCGGTTTTCACTTCAATTCAGTTTTGTGCCAGTCAGCTTTTCGTAAGCTTCTTCGTATTTGGCAATGGTCTTATCGATAACTTCCTGTGGAAGGTCGTAGTCACTGTCAGGATTTGCCTTGAGCCAGTCACGGACAAACTGCTTGTCATAAGAAGGCTGACCATGTCCCTTCTCATAACCTTCTAATGGCCAGAATCTGGAAGAATCTGGTGTTAACATCTCATCACCAAGGACAATCTCACCATCTTCATCAAGACCGAACTCAAACTTGGTATCCGCAATGATAATGCCCTTTGTCAAAGCATATTCTGCACACTTCTTATAAAGAGCGATTGTATAATCGCGGATCTTTGATGCATATTCTTCGCCATGACCAGGGAATGCCTTTTCAAGCACTTCAATGGACTGTTCATAAGAAATGTTTTCATCATGATCACCAATTTCAGCCTTTGTACTAGGGGTATAAATTGGTTCCGGAAGCTGTTCGCTTTCAGAAAGACCCTCTGGCAATTGAATACCACATACTGTGCCGTCTTTCTGGTAGGAAGCCCAGCCACTCCCTGTGATATAGCCTCTGACAATGCATTCTACCGGAATCATGTTCAGCTTGCGGCAGAGCATGGAATTTCCATCAAACTGTTCCTGACGGAAGAACTCCGGCATATCGTTGACATCTGTAGAAATCATGTGGTTTTTCACAATATCACTTGTGTAATCAAACCAGAAACGGGACATCTGTGTCAGTACTCTTCCCTTGCCGGTAATCTTGTTTTTCAAAATGACATCAAATGCAGAAATGCGGTCTGTTGCGACCATAACCAGGGCATCGCCTGTATCGTAAATCTCGCGGACCTTTCCTTCTTTGACTGGTGAATATTCTTTCATCTTCTCATTCCTCCGTCTTCAACACGACAATGTTAGCACTTTCCTTTATAAAATTCAGCATAATCCCCAATTTCCCCACCAGTAAGCCGGGAAATATATTCAATTTTGTCCATAATATCCATTCTGCTTTCCGAAGCATAGGCATAATAGGCACCATAGATCTTATAATTGACAATCATGCTCAGCTTTTCTTCATCTATGCTGCTATCCGAAATATGTTCATGGACGATCTCCATTGTCTTGTTGCGCACCAGCATTGGTAACCGCCAGCTCTGGCCGCCCGAAAACAAAATCGCAATCTGCTGTTTGTTTGCTTCATAGGCAAGCAATACATCCTTTGTATACTGCGCTGTATTGAGAATGACATTTTCCGGATGCGGCAGCGTCTCAGCAATTCTGTCAATCAGTTCCTGCTGCAATTGTTCAGAAAGATCATATACATCATGAAAATAGGCATAGAATGTAGACTTGTTCACATCTGCCCTGGCAACAAGCTCTACCACCGATATCTTTTCCAGCGGTTTTCTGCTGCGCAATTCGATAAATGCATTGATCAGTCTCTTCCTGCACTTTGGCATTTTCTTTTCCTGTACCATACCATCATTTTCCAACACCCGTCGGATTACAGACTCCTTGTGGCGGATGTCCATTGGAAACTCCTCCATAAAGATTATAGTGTAACCGGAAGAAAAATCCAACTATTGTCGGATAAGGAGGACATTATGGATTATTATACATTTTATGCCGGAACTGCTTTTGACGTATGGAAAGACATGGGTGCCCATGTCACAAATGATGGCACAACATTTACCGTCTATGCCCCAAATGCCCGTTCTGTATCATTGATTGGTGAATTCAACAACTGGCAGCCTGCCGAAATGGAACGCACCGGTGATGGCAGGTTCTATACCCTGCATGTAAAAGAAGCACATCATTTCCAAATGTACAAATACCGGATAACCGGTGCAGATGGAAACGTGATTGACCATAGTGACCCCTTTGCTTTCTATAATGAACTTCGGCCGGGCACCGCAAGCCGTATTTATGATATGAACCGCTATGTATTCCATGATGAAGCGTGGATGAAAAAGCGCAACAGGTTTTTTGACAAACCATTGAACATCTATGAAATGCACATGGGTTCCTGGAAAAAGAAAGAGGAACATAATCCCATCGGCTGGTACAACTACCGGGAAGTAGCAGATATGCTTGTGCCCTATCTTTTGGAGAATGGATATAACGCTGTTGAAATCATGCCCTTGAGTGAATATCCGGATGATGCTTCATGGGGCTATCAGGCAACTGGTTTTTATGCCATCACATCCCGTTATGGTGAACCGGATGATCTCAGATATTTTATTGACATTTGTCACAGAAACAACATTTCTGTCATTCTTGATTTCATTACCGTACACTTTGCCATCAACTTTGATGGGCTTGCCATGTTTGATGGCACACCGCTCTATGAATACCCAAATTCTGCTGTGCAGAACAGTGAATGGGGCTCATGTAACTTCATGCACTCCCGTCCGGAAGTCCGCTGTTATCTGCAATCCGCCATCGACTTTCTGTTAACTGCATACCATTTTGATGGCATCCGTTTTGATGCGGTAGGAAACCTCATCTATTGGCAGGGAAACAAGGAGCGTGGTGTAAATACAAATGCTATCGATTTTGCCAGGAAGATGAATGAAGGACTGCATAAAAGACATCCTGATGTCACGCTGATGGCAGAAGACTCCTCTGCCTATCCTGGTGTCACATCTTCTGATGGCCTTGCCTTTGATTACAAATGGGACCTTGGCTGGATGAATGATACCCTCAGATACTTTGCCCTGCCATTTGAAGAACGTTCCCGCAACTACCATGCACTTACCTTCCGGGCAACCTATGCCCATAATGAGAAATATATTCTGCCGCTTTCCCATGATGAAAATGTACATGGCAAGAAGACCATTGTCGAAAAGATGTATGGTGACTATGAAACACGCTTCCAGCAGGCACGCATGCTGTACATGTACATGTATGCACTCCCAGGAAAGAAACTTGACTTCATGGGCAATGAATTTGCGATGATCCGGGAATGGAATGAAAAACAATCCCAGGACTTCAACCTGCTTTCCTATCCGATTCACGATGCCTTCTATCATTTCCGCAAAGACCTGCACCACCTCTATCTTTCCTGTTCTTCCCTGTATGCATGGGATTATGAAGAAAAGGGATTTCAATGGGTTGAATGCGACAACGCTGCTGATAACATCTATGCCTTCCGCCGCTTTTCTGCAAATGAAACAACTGTTTTCATCATGAACTGCTCCGATAAACCACATAGCTTCTTCTGGTCATCCACCGCACATATCAGACTGCTGCTGGATAGTGGCGACCAGAAATATGGCGGGTCCAATAACAGCGCAAAAGAAAATGCACACAGTGTAAATGGAAAGGTGCATATCATCCTCCCACCACTTTCTGCGCGCATCTATCTAGAATATTGATTAATACAGTTTCCTTACAATACCGCCACCAAATGTACCAGGTCCGGTGTGGCATGCCACACTGCTTGGCAGCTGCTGATAGACAAATTGCATATCCGGGAACAGCCCAGCTATTTCTTTACATATCTCATCGATCTGATCCTGATCGGTGAGTGTAGAAGCACAGCCAACTATCAGCTGTTCCTTTGGATATTGTGCAAACCGCTCTGCATAATCCTTTTGTAGAAATTCAAACAGCTTCTTTTTGGCAGAAACAATGCCTCTTGACTTGGCAACCGCATCTATCTTTTCACCCTGGATAGTCAATACGGGCTTGATTCTCAAAAGAGAACCCATCATGGCAGCACCATGGGTGATACGACCACCTTTTTCAAGATACTTCATCGTATCAACAACCAGATAAATCGTTGCTTCAAGTCCATGTTCTTCTAATGTTTCACGGATTTCTTTTGCACTTTTCCCTTCATCAGCCATCGCTTTGGCATCCAGTACAGATTCATACATCGTCACAGAAATACGGTGGTTATCCACAACCTGCACCCTGCCATCATAGTTTCTTGCCATCTGCTGGGCCATTGCACAGGAACCGGAAAGCCCACTGGACATCGGAATATGCACAATTTCATCATAGCCTGCCGCAAAGGCTTCTTTCCAGATGTTTTCAAGACTCAAAAGATCCGGCTGGGATGTAGAAATGTCACGATTCTCATGCATAGCCTTAAAAACTTCCAGATTTGTGACTTCTACGCCTTCTTTATATGTTTTCCCATCGATGATGACTGGCATCGGCAGAATAAAAATACCCTTTTCTTTCCCTTCTGCAGCACTCATTCCACTGTTTGTGTC
The DNA here is from genome assembly GCA_949289855.1 of uncultured Erysipelotrichaceae bacterium. Lineage (GTDB taxonomy): Bacteria > Bacillota_I > Bacilli_A > Erysipelotrichales > Erysipelotrichaceae > Bulleidia. Next base: position 2,366 of record CASEPS010000084.1, on the reverse strand, counting down.
TGTAACAATTGCAGTTTTCATGCTTTACTACTCCCTTAACAATTTCTTTATCTTTATTTCATTATACTCTTTTACTTTGTGGTTCAAACTAACACAAGAAGCGCATTGTCGAAAAAAAGCGGTGTTCAACCGCTCTTGTTTAGAAAATCCTGTGGATCATCATATTTCCATTCGTAATCCAGGACAAGGGACAGGTCCGTACACCAAGGCTTGGATCCATAGCATTGAGAACCATATTATTGCCAATATAAATACCCGCATGTCCATTCCATGTGATGAGGTCACCAGGTATTGCCTGGGAAAGGGAAATGATGGTACCTGCAGTTTCCTGTACATAGGAAGTTCTGCCAATATAAATACCAAAGTGACGGTATACATACTGGGTCAGACCCGAACAGTCAAAGCCGGCAGGTGTAGTACCACCCCATACATATGGGCAGCCGACAAACTGCATACCATAGCTGACAATCTGTGCACCAAGGGAAAGCTGTTCAGCTGTCGCATTAGCACTGTAATTTGGGGTAGAAGGTGTGGTGGTACCAGAAGATGACCCACCACCCTGCTGTTGCTGTTGTTGTTGCTGCTGTTTCAGCGCTTCTTCTGCCGCTTTTGCCGCAGCTTCCGCTGCCGCCTGGGCTGCTGCTTCCTGCTGGGCCTGCACGACCGCATCAGATGCCATTGCCAGCGCCTCAGAACTCAGCTGCAATTCAGAATACTGGGAATCCAGCTCCGCTTTCTGTGCTTCATATTCATCCTGAATCACCTGCGCCTGGTATTGGCTGACCAGTGCCTCTTCCTGCGTACTCTCCAGCTCTGTCTGCTTGTCATCCAGCTGTTTCTGCGTATCTTTGAGCTCCTGCATAACCGCCACAAGGTTATCCATTGTGCGGTCATTGTATTCTGTCATATCACTGAGACCATTGATAATCTGGATCAGTTCGGTAAAGGTCTTGGCACCCATGAGAACATCAATCACTTTGGAAAGCCGCATTGTAGGCTGGGAGTTTTCAATCTGGTTCATAACCTTTGTCTCAAGATCATCTGCCTCAGCCTGCTTTTCTTCAATATTCTCCTGCAGGCTATCAATCTCTCCCTGCAGATCATCAATCTGCACCTTCAAATCATCAATCTGGTTCTGGTATTCTTCTATTTTATTTGCATATTCTTCAATATTTGCCGCAATCTCACTGCGCTGCGAATCAATTTCATTCAGCTGTGCGCTCAATGAATCAGACTGCTCAGCCATCTTCTGCAAAAAAACCTCGCAATTCTGCTTGTCACTTCCCCGCAGATTACTGATATTTGTGCATCGTTCTGTCCAATATGTTGTATCGCTGAAATCCTCATCCGCATGTACATGCACAGGCATTGTACAGGCAAGAATTGCCGTTGCGGATACAGCTGTTATCCATTTCTTCAAATTCATCCGTTTCTCCATAAGCATTTGTCATTATAACATTGATGTGAACCATTTCATGTGAAAGATATGTGATTGAGTTGCAAAGATCAGTAAACCATGCTATTCTGCACGCGGAAAGAGGTGAAAAGATGAAGACTGTTTCTGCCTGAACAACAACTTATCTGGCAGTGATCTGCCATATGCAGAAATCGTTTTCATGCTTTATACATACCGGCAGGAAACAATCTGCCGGTTTTTTTGTGCATAATCAGGAGGTGATGCTTAATGTCTATGATACAGATCAAAGATCTTTCTTTTACATGGGATGGTGGTGCAGATCCGGTATTTGACCACGCCAACGCTTTGCTTGATACCGATTGGAAAACAGGGCTCATCGGCCGCAATGGCCGGGGAAAGACAACGTTATTAAATCTGTTACAACACAAACTCCCCTATGAAGGAACCATTCTTTCTTCTGTGCAGTTCAACTATTTTCCAGATACCATCCATGACCCGGATCGCATGACACTGGAAATCCTGAGCGAAATAGCACCAGCAGAAGATTGGGAATTCATCAAAGAACTCTCTTTGATGAACATGGACGCTGAACTGCTATACAGACCATTCTCCACCCTTTCAGAAGGTGAAAAGACAAGGGTGCTGCTTACGGCTCACTTTCTCAATGATGGAAACTTCCAGCTGATCGATGAACCAACAAACCACCTGGACAAAGATGCCCGTGAACAGCTTGCCCGGTATCTCAACAAAAAGAAGGGATTTATTCTTGTTTCCCACGACCGTGCACTGCTCAATGCCTGCACCGACCACACCATGTCCATCAACCGCTCCAGCATAACGGTCACCGCAGGAAACTATGAAACATGGAAAGAGAACTTCGAACGGCAGGAAATGTTTGAACTTTCCCGCAACGAGCAATTGAAAAAGGACATCAGACGGCTGAACAAAG
>CASEPS010000083.1 GCA_949289855.1 uncultured Erysipelotrichaceae bacterium | reverse complement strand
TGCCGCAGGTAATCCAGCACTTCTCCTTCCAGCACCCGCAGTGTCATTATCGGATTCGGGCGCTGCTGGTTTTCCATGCCAACAATCAGAATCCGCTTTCCACTTTTCACCTGTTTCAATACATCCCTGTATCGTGTACGGAAGAAGCTTTTCAGACCTGTCTCATACTTTCCGGTTTCCCGGGTATCGCCTTCTGATAAATCCTCGGCATGGATTTCTTCCGGAAAGGCAAGGACATGATTGATGAGGTCCTTGGCGATGCTATTATCCCGGAAGAGAAGTGATAAGGGTGAATCTTGTTTTTTCACTGTTGTCATATTAATAAATTCTCCTTTCACCCTTATAGATACCCGGCAAATCGAAAAACCCTCAAAATTTCTTCATGAAAATTTAAATTCTTTGTTTCAGATTTTCAAAAACAAAACCCGGTTTCCCGGGCTTCTTCATGCTCTATAGCAATAGCCATACCCCCACTTCAACAGTAAGTACTGTGGATGACGTGGGTCAGCTTCAATCTTTTCACGGATATGTCTTACATGGACTGATATGAGACCTTTGCAGTCAAATGGTTCCATATGCCATGTATTGCGGTAAATCTCTTCACTGGAATAGACAACACCTGGATTATGCATCAGAAAGGCAAGTATGCCAAATTCCTTCGGTGTGAGGTTTTGTTCTTTGCCATTGACTGAGACACTTTTCCTGCTTTCATTCAATACAAGTTCCATATTATCCACCATATTCTTCCAGATATTCATCCAATGAATAGTCAAACCAGTTGCCTTCTTCATCACAGACATTGACGTGTATGGTTGTATACTTCTCAATTTCCTGTAATTCAGGAAGTGTGAAAGGTGTGCAGTTGTAGTTGTAGTAGTTTTCATTCTGGTAATAGCCAAAGCTGTTGGCATCACCAGGGAAATACTGGCTGTTGGAAACATAGAGACCAGCACAAGGGTATTCTGTAGTACGGTCATAGTATGCTGTGATAGCTTCACTACGTTTCTTTTCCAGAATATCCTGGATTTCCTTATGCTTGTCCATTTCTTTGACAGGAATGGTTACTTCAAAATCAATGGAAGCATAAGATATAACATCTGAATAGAATTCAACTGGTTTTTCAAGATTTTCCAGTTCTGATTGTATGTTGTAGTTATAGACAAGGTTAGTTCCAGGTCTGCCGAAACTGTAATTGCGTGCCATGCCAAAACCTTCTGTAGACCATGCCCCAAAAGCAACTACAAGTCCTGCCACAAGGCAGATGCCATAGCGCAGGAAGATACCTGCATTAAAGGAAATGGAACGGCGGTACACAAACTGGGAGATGACATATGCCAGTAACAACAACAGATAGAATGGAAGCGTTGTTGTAATGGACAGATTAGCGATTGTTGAGAAGGATACCATCAGTAATAGGCCAAACAGGTATACTGTCGCCACAAGCGGATAGGCAGCCTTTCCATCAGAGAGCTGGTCTGCCCTCTCACTCTTACGTCTGATGAATAGTGGCACAAGGGCAAAGCACGCAGCCACAACATACACTGCTGGTAACAGGAAGTAGAGCAATGAAACTTCAGAAAGTGCAGATGCATTCGCAAGGCCATCCATCATGTTCGTCATATTCTTCATACTCATGAAGATTGGAGACAGATATTCCGCAAATGTACTTTCCATAAAGCTTGCGCCTGCTACCATATTGGAAGTAAACACATACCAGCAGACCTGTACAAGCAGAGGTACAAAAGTATATGCCGCAATCATGACAATGCCATCAAATACATTGTTCGCTGTCATAAACAACGCTGTATTGATGATCAGCATTCCTCCGATGATCAATAGTCCAAACCCGATGATGCCAAGCAACAGCGGCAAGCTGACAAAACCTGCCGCAAAGAGCACATACATCAACAGTGATGTGAATGTCCAGCATCCACCTGTTAACAGAAATCCAAACAGCAATGGTGTGATGAGAAGTTGTTTCCTGCTCATCGGCAAAGCCATCATCTGGTCTGCACTTCTTCTTTTATGCACAAAGGAGAACAACAGCACTGGCAAGACAAAGGTCATGGCAATATTGATGAACATACCAATGATCAGAGAAGTTGTATATGCCATGGCATTAATGCCTTCTACGCCTTCGATGAAAGGTATTGCACAGAGCAGTGTATACATCACTGCCAAAAACAGCAGCGCAAACTTTCTCGATGTGAAAAGATATTTCAGATAGCTTTTACTCATGGTTTTCACCTCGGCTTTCCAACTCATAAATAAACAATTCTTCAAAGTTGACCGGCAGCACATCCAGAATCATCGGTTTCATTTCTTCGAGCTGTTTCAGCACTTCCTGTTCATCTCCCCTGAGCACAAGGCGGATAACCCGTCCTTCCTGTTCATAGTGGAGAATTTCAAACTGGCTGAAATCTTCTTTCTTCTTTTCGTCCTGGAAAACTACCTGGTATTTGTTAATCTGTTCTCTCGACTCGACAAGATCGCCATACGTCAACATCTTTCCATCTTCGAGAATGCCATAGGAATCACAAATATCTTCCAGTTCCTTCAGGTTATGGGAAGAAATGATCACCGAAATCTGTTCATCTTCCAAAAGATCCGCCAGCACTTTCTTAAAGCGCAGTCTTGCGAGTGGTTCCAGGCCATCATAGGCTTCATCAAGAAGCAGAAGCTTTGGATGAATGGACAACGCAAACAAGAGAGAGACTCTCTTTTTCATACCCTTGGAAAGGTTGAGAATGGAAAACTTTTCTTCGAGTTCAAACATCTTCAGGTACTTCTGGAATGCTTCTTCATCAAAGTCATACATTGCTTTGTACAACTGTTTCACTGAAGCAATCGTAGAACCAATAGGGAAGTACTGTTCATCAGACACAAAGGCAATTTCTTTGCGGATGGAAGGACTCTCAAATGTGTTCTGTCCATTGAAGGAAATAGAACCACCATCTGCTTCATAGACACCACTGATCAATCTGAGCAGCGTACTCTTACCAGCACCATTGACACCGACAAGCCCAAAGATGGAACTGTCCTTCACTTCCAGACTCAGATCTTTCAGCACTTCCTTTTTCCCAAAGGACTTATTTACATGTTCGATTTTGAGCATCTCACACCTCCCGGAAGACCATTTCGGTTACTTCCATAATCTCTTCCTTTGTCACACCGTTTTCTTTCAATGCGGTAATGACCGTAACAACTTCCTTATGCCTTGTGGACTTTGTATCAACTGATGCAACATAGACACCCTTTTTGGGAACATTGACAACAATTCCATTGTCCTCAAGTTGTGAATACGCCCTGGCTACTGTATTTGGGTTAATACCATTGTCCCTTGCAAGCTGGCGGACAGATGGCAGTTTATCTCCTTCTTTCAGCACCCCGGCTTCGATAAAGCGCAGAACCTGATTCTGAATCTGTTCAAAGATCGGTTCTTTACCTTGCAGGTTCAAGAGAAACATCGCATCTCCTTTCCGTACATCTGTACTATCTGTACTAATTGTATTATCTGTACCTGGTGTTGTCAAAGATAGTGAATAAATCTTAAGAATTGGCAACTGTGACGATGTATACTGGATTTGTCTATGATACAGTTCGATGAATACGGAAACAGAAACAACCCAACCATCCTGTTACTGCATGGTGCTGGTGCACTGGACACATTTACCCGACAATATTGCTTTGCCAACAAGTATCATCTCGTTGTCCCACACCTGCCAGGGGCTGGTGAAAATGCACATATTCCCTATCTTCCAGCAGAGACAATATCCCTTTTGCATGAACTCATCAAAAGTCTGCACAAAGAAAATATCGGCGTTGTCGGACATTCCCTTGGTGCACAGATTGCCATCATGCTTGTCGCAAAGTATCCACAATACTTTTCCTTTGCGGTATTTCTCAGTGCATGGGTCAACCCAAAGCAGAACACCATACGTATGTATACCCGTTTTTCTAAAATGGTCTCCTATATGTTTCACAGGTCATGGCTGATTCATCTGCAGGCTAAATACTGGCACTACACAAAAGCACAGGCAGAAACTATGGCAGCTTATGCAAAGAACATTACGCCAGAAGTGTTCTCTTCCTTCTTTGAATACACACTGGATCTCTCAACATTGCCTGAATACAAAAACATCAACATTCCCATGTATGCCTTCATTGGCAGACATGAAGTAAAGGATATGAAAACGTCCCTTGCCCTTCTTTCAGAGAATATACACTGTTCAACAAAGCTTCTGAATGGTTCACATGACTTTCCTATGCGCAATGCAAAACAGTTGAATTCACTTCTTCTCAACATTTTAGAGACACACCTTCCAAATGAAAGTGGCACCCGATAATGAGTGCCACTATTGTTTTCTATGAATGAATTATCTGTTTTTCACAAACTCTACAAGTGCTTCAGCAGCCTTGTCGATGCCATGGTTTCCTTTATCTGGAAGGCCAAGACATGTATACACTTCACCAACAGGAATATCCTGTTCAAAGAGCTTGTCAAAGATGAGGTCGATCAGCTTCTTGCATTCTTCCTGTCTCTGCATTGGTCCAAATGGATTGGCAAAGAAGGTTGTGGAATAACCCTTTTCCTGGGTCGTACCAATCGCAAACCGTTTGCCTTCAAGGAATGTCGCCTCTGCTTCATCTCTTGTCTTGAACAAATGCATACCGCGTTTGTCATCATAGTTATTGGCATACAAGAGACAATCAATCGTATGGTCTTTGACAATCGTCTTGTGTGGTGCTGCAGGCAGTACAACACGGGCATTGCTCTTTTCCGGATTGAAGAAAATGGAACGGTCAAGGTCACGGTAGGCTGTACCTTTATCAAGGTCATCCAATCTTACAAATGCACCAATTTCAGTTCCCTGGGCACGCAGTCTTCCATCATTGCCAATATGGATGGTTCCCATATCATCGAAGATAGTTTCCTGGTGGTCAATCATATCTCCGGCAATGTTGCTCAAGGCTTCAAGTGTCTCTGACTTGCCTGCACCAGAGTCACCCATCAGGATGATACCCTTCTTTGTGCCATCCTTGAAATAAAGGTTAACCATCGCACCATGAATAGGCAGCCAGCCTCTTTGCATCATGACAAGGTTATGGAGTGTTAACATACTCTTCTTTGTATACCCAAAGTAGTCAATGGCTTCATGGGCACTGACCTTGCCAACCCATATTTCATTTTTCTTGTCCTCATAGAAAACCGTATCGGTTGTGCCATCCGGGTTGCCAAACAAGAGAATTGCGTCTGGCTTGCGGCCTGTGCAGTCTTCTTCTCTTGCCAGCTGGAACAAACCAGAACATGCTACACAACTTCCAATGTAGTCCCTGTGGAAATACGCATAGATGAGAAGATGACCAACAAGGGCAGGATAGCAGAACCATTCATCATTACCTTTTCTAAAGTCATTGATTGGATTATGGTCTGCATCCACAAACTTGTTTGTTCTCTTATTGGACTTTGTATGCAGAATCAATGGTGTACGCACCATGATGGTATGCACAAAATCAATATCCTTCAGTTCTTCATATTCCTTTGGACAATCCCAGTCATACTTCTGCATCAACAATGACGCATTTGTACCTGCCTGAATCTGCCGGTAGACGTTGCTGGCAATACCGGTGATCTTCTGTTCGGCAGTGCGGTAGAAATTACGGGCAATGTCATTGATCTGGTTGTCCACATTCATAAAGGAATTTGTCTGGTAAGAATCTGCCTTGCGGGCATATAGAACAGAATAGCGCTGGAATGATCTCCAGAAACGATACCCTTCATCCAGTACTTCCAGCATAATTTCCGGGAATTTGACATACGGAATATCAATCTTATTGACATTCATCATCAATAACAGATGGAAGGCATTCTTCATCTGGGCAACAACCTGTTTCTTGTCCTTCGCTCCCTGATAGAGGAAGTCCCTGAGATCTCTGCGATGATCATTGAGGTGGTCGATGAATTTGTCGAGATAAATATTGAAGACCTCTGAATCCAGAAGCTGATTGATGGATGTAATAAAACTGGCAGTGTAATTCAAAATAACTTCGTTGTCTTTAAAATAGCATGCTTCTTTCATGTAACTCCTCCTGCATAATAAATGATATGTTTGTTTGTGAATTCACATATATTTTAGTTGTTACGTGACTTATTTTTCAATCAGCGAATGCTAACTTTCATCGGATTTTCATATTTCATGCAAAAAACAGATCTTCTTAATGAAAATCTGTTTCTTCTGTCACTTCCATTTCCCGCAAAAAAATCCTCATGTTTCCATGAGGACTCTCTCTTAGTTTTCGTAAAGATCGTATACGTTGGATACAGGTGTATGGTTCTGAATTGCATCGATTGTCTTGGCAATCATATCTGCGACAGAAAGCACTGTAATCTTGCTTGTCTTGGCTGCCTTCTCTGCAGGAAGCGGAATGGTATCTGTAATAACCATTTCCTTGATCGGAGACTTTTCGATCTTTTCCATAGCGTCTCTTGAGAAGACACCATGTGTAATACCTGTATAGATTTCTTCTGCACCGTGGTTCTTGAGGATTTCACATCCAGCCACAAGAGAACCAGCTGTATCACAGATATCATCCACAACGATGCAGATCTTGCCTTCTACATCACCGATGACATTCTGTGCTTCTACCATATTTGGCTTTGGTCTTCTCTTGTCAATGATCGCAATTGGTGCATCGAGAATATCCGCAAGTCTGCGGGCTCTTGTAACACCACCATGGTCTGGAGAAACAACGACCAGCTTATCGCTTGGGAAGTTCTTTTCCTTGAAATACTGACCGAGCATTGGTACTGCTGTCAGATCATCAATCGGAATATTGAAGAATCCCTGAATCTGTGTTGCGTGAAGATCAAATACAACAAGTCTGTCTGCACCAGCTGTCTGTAACAGATCTGCGACAAGTTTTGCTGTAATTGGCTGACGTGGCTTTGCCTTACGGTCCTGACGTGCATAGCCATAATATGGCATGATGACATTGATTTCACCAGCACTTGCTCTCTTGCATGCGTCAATGCAGACAAGCACCTCCATCAGTCTTTCTGTTACCGGATTGCATGTGCTCTGTACAATGAATACGGAACGACCACGCAGAGATTCCTGCGGCTCAACAAGAATTTCTCCATCTGCGAAATGTTCAACCTTTACCTTGCCAAGTGGCAGGTTCAAATCTTTGCATACTGCTGCTGCGAGATCCGTACTTGAAGTCAAAGCTAATACGACTGTTTCCTTAACCATCCTTAGTTTCCTTCCCTTTTCTTATACCTGTATTATACAGGTTTGCGCAGACATAGTATCAATCAAACTATTTTTCGTCAATTCATTGCACAATTTTTACAGCTTTTTTACTTTTTGGTGGTCTTGTACCCTGTCACCTCAACTTCCAATCATTTCTATACAGCGGCAGTGATCAGCGGTAGTCCCTGGTAAGGTCTTCCGCTGTTTTCCTTGCCTGTTTCTCATACTCTTTCTCATTGATTCCATGTATCTCAAGCAGTGCTTTCTGCTTGTTTGTCAGTGCATATCTCAGATGATATTTGTCATCACTCAGTTTTGTTAACCCAAGTCTTTCATACTGCCTTAATGCCATTGGCACTGTGTATTCCTTTCTGTTCTTTTTGTACAGTGGCTTCAGTCTCTGCTGGATTGCATTACGTATCACCAAAGCAACGAATGACACAAACATCTTGCCTTCAAGCTTTTCATTTCCAGGGTAGCTCTTATCCATCCGGAATATCTTTTCTACTGCATCTCTGTTTCTGTATATCTCAAGCGCTTCTGCTGCACCCATCTTTTCACTTGTTACAATGGCAAATATTCCACATCTGTCCATCAGCTTCTTCACTTCTTTTTCTTTTCTTTGATAGGCAAGGAAATAACCATTATCGTCATAACGGAGTCTGTAGTAGTTCTCATACTCTTTCATTTCTTCCCTGCGTACAATCTTTTTATCCTTCTTTTCTTCAAGGTGCCTGTCCATCATGGCAAACCTTTTATTCAAATCAATTCTTTCTTCGATGAAGAAAACAGTTTCTTTTCTATTGTCATTCCATACAGCTCATGTTCTTCCAGGAAACAGTTATATCCATTTCTTAACACTGCAGAACATTCTTCCACAGCTTCCTGGATGAACCTTGCATTTCCTTTTGTCATCAGAATATAGGCATAATTGTGTTCTTCAAAAAAGCGGATATTGCTTAAGGAAAAGTAACCTCTGTCAAGAACAAACCCTATTCCCTTACAGCCATAGTGTTCTGCCCTTTCCACCATCTTCCTGCATTCGGTATTATCAATAATACTTCCCGGATACAATTCATAAAACATTGGTGTCCCATCATTCTGGTCATATCCTATAGAAACATTCACCTGTGGAAGATCCGCATTATCTTTGGATATCCTATAGAAACATTCACCTGTGGAAGATCCGCATTATCTTTGGCATGTCCATATTCAGCCAGTTCAATATTCCCTGCAACACTGTTCATGTTTGTAGAATCATAAGCCAGGTAAAGCATTCTGTCAGAAAGATGAAGCTTAACCCACGCTTTGATAAAGGCATCTATATCCTTTGGGCGTATCCTTGAAAACAGATTGCCAACACTTGTGTCTGTAACCTCATTATCAGAGAACAGAACATGGTCATATTCATAGTCTTCAAAGTGAGTCATCCTGTTATTCTCACTCATCACCATAAACAATGCAGTATCCAGTATTCTCATGCCATCTTCATCAAAGACAGAAGAAAGAAGTTCCTTCATTCCATTCTCCTTGCAAATGGCATCCGTTACTGCATATGGACCATATGACACATAATCACTCTTTTCACCAGGAAGTTCAAGATCACTACCAAACAGTTCCATGTAATTCTTATTAGGAATCAGTTCTCCATTTTTATCCAGTTTTCCAATCAATACACGCTTGGGCTGACTCTTCTTATCCTTTGAAGAATACTGCACACCAGTAGTGAGATAAACATAAGAACGGTTACCCTGACGTACGATAACAGTACGTTCAGGAAGTGGAACAGAAGCGTATTTCATAGGAACCTCCATAGCTGCATATCTATACAGCTATTATAGCATCATTCCAGGCAAAAGAAAAGCCCGAAAACACGATATTTATCGCATTTTCGGAGCTTTTATCCATTCAGCTGTTTAGAACCGATTGGAAGTTGACGCTGTCAATTCCCCGTCAATATCCTTGTCTTTCGCACAAACAACCGTCTTGCCCGCATCAGTTCCATGGTCTTATCTACCAGTGCTTCATCCTTTGTAATACCAAAGACGGTACTGCCACTGCCACTCATCAGTACACCATCAAAGCCAAGGATAGACAATGCTTCCTTGACTTGACGGATTTCCGGCACAAGCTGTAAGGCCGCATCTTCAAGACTGTTGCCAAGAGAATCCACTATACCCTGGTAGTCACCCGTAATTAATGCCCTGCCCATCTTACGGCAGTCCGGATGTACTGGTTCTGTCTGGTCAGAAAGTTCGAATGCTTCTTTTGTCGAAACACCACGTTTTGGTTTGACAAGCAGAATATGAAAATCCGGATGACATTCAAAAGGCACAATGACTTCACCAATGCCCTGGACAAGAGCCGGCTTGCTCAGAATACAGAATGGCACATCCGCACCAACTTCTCTGCCACAGTCAATCATGTCCTGTTCACTCATGTTCAGCTTCAGCATTCTGTTCATCATCCGGATGGCAGCGGCCGCATCTGCACTGCCACCAGCCAGTCCTGCCCGGGTAGGAATATGTTTCTGCAGGCGGATCTCGAAATTTGTATCAAAGCCATATCGTTGTTTCAACACCTGTACAGCCTTGATGACCGTATTCTTTTCATTGACCGGTATGTAGGAACGATTGTTGTAAATCCGCATTTCCTGAGAAGGAATCATTTCCAGCGTGTCATAGAAATCAATTGGCACCATGATCATTTCCAGCTCATGATAGCCATCTTCTCTTCTTAATTTGATATTCAGACACAAATTGATTTTTGCATAAGCCCGTTCTTTCATTTTCCTGCCTCATAGAGAGCTTTCAACTGCTCTGTTGTTAATTCCTGTGCACGCCTTGCCGGTTCAATGCCAGCTCTTTCCAGCATTGCAAGTGCACTCTCTCCATCCATTGTTTCCTTGAGATTATTGTATATCGTCTTTCTTCTCTGTTTGAAACATTGCTTGACAAAGGTGAAGAAGTCTTTGATCTCTTCCTTTGATTCATGTACATCCTTCCGCTCAAACTGGATGATACTGCTATCCACATTCGGTGAAGGATTGAAACTGCGGGCTGGCACATTGAACAGTTTCTTCACCTGGTAAAGATATTGTGCTTCCACACTCAATGCACTGTATTCCTTGTCATTGACACCTGCCGCAAACCGGTCACCAACTTCCTTCTGTACCATGACCGTAATATACGGAATATCCGGTGCTTCTTCAAACAGGCGGAAGAGAACCGGAGACGTAATGTAGTATGGAAGGTTTGCGCAGACAGAAACCGTGCCATAGGTTTCCTTCAGTTCATCCACCTTCATTCGCAAATCACAAACAAGGAAGTCTTCCAATATCACTTCTACATTCTCATAAGGAGATAATGTATCCGCCAATACCGGTATGAGGTCTTCATCCACCTCATATGCCGTCACATGTCTGCTGTGCAGGGCAAGCTGTTCGGTCAAAGAACCAATCCCCGGTCCAATTTCAATGACTGCCCCTTCACAATGTGCTTCTTCTGCACACCGTTCCACAATTTTAGGATCAACGAGAAAGTTCTGGCCAAAACCTTTCTTTGCCCGTAAATCATACTTTGCAAGAATTTCCTTTGTCCTTGAAGGTGTAGAAATAAATCTTGTCATTCTGCCATCACCTCCATGAGTTCTTCCTTACTGATCGCAAGATCATTCAATCTGTCACGCATTGTACGGGCATTCCCATACCCGATATGCAGTTTTTTTCCAACCTTCATCCGTTTTTCCCCACTATCCGCATGACCTGACAAACCAAGTTCATACATATCCATTGCCGTAATGCCTTCAACCCTGTTTTCATCATATGTTACAAGATTGTTTAATGCTTCAAGCAATGCTTCATACCCGGCATGTTCCACACCAACTTTATGGGTTGTCTTTGCCTTGTCTTTATCAATGAAAGCATTCTTACACCCTGGCACTGCCGCATTGACCGCTTTGCGGATGCGGTTGCCTGGCGAATCAGGGTCTGTAAAGACAATGACACCACGGGCTTCCTTTGCCCTTCTGATCATATCCAGGGTAAACTTCCCAAGATGTGTACCACCTGTTTCAATCGTATCACACTCAAAATACTGCCTCAGATTGGCCGTATCATTTTTTCCTTCAACAACAATCAGTTCACGAATCTTCTGTTTATGCATGCAGGAACCTTTCGTAATTCTCAAAAATCTGTTCTTTCAACACTTCCTCATCCATTCCCCTGACCTCAGCCATCTTTGCAAGAATCAATGGAATATAGGAAGGTTCATTGCGCTTTCCCCGGTGTGGTACAGGTGCCATATATGGACAATCTGTTTCGGTCAGAAGGAAAGACGGATCAATGGTTTCCACAACCTCAACAGAATGCCTTGCATTCTTAAAGGTAACCGGTCCACCAAGGGCTATATAGTACCCAAGCTTTGTGAATTCCTTTGCCATTTCCTTTGTGCCGGAGAAACAATGCAATACACCTTTATGGTGGTATTCTTTCATGATATCAAATGTATCCTGCATGGCATCACGGGCATGGACAGAGATTGGTTTGTTCAGTTGTTTTGCAAGTGCAATCTGTTTTTTAAACAGTTCTCTTTGCATTGCCCGTACACCGCTGTCCTTTTCCCAATAGTAATCCAGTCCCATTTCACCAAGAACCGAAACTTCTTTCATAGAAGCCGTTTTGACAAACTGTTCCCATTTCTCATCTGTCAGCTCTTTGACATCTTCCGGGAATATGGCACAGGCAACCTGATATTTCTCAGGATCAGTCTTTGCGAATTCAATTGCGCGCATTGTCTCTTCATAATGCAGGGTGATGATCAATATCCTGTCCACACCTTCCTGCTTTGTACGCAATAACATTTCTTCAAAATCTTCCCCATACTCCTCAGCCATAATGTGGGCATGGGAATCTACATAATGTTTGTTTATCATCTTATTTACCCAGGCAGAATCTGGAGAATATTTCATCCAGAAGATCTTCTCTGCCCGCCTTTCCTGTTATTTCTTTCAAGGCATTCCATGCTTTTTCAAGATCAATCGTCACAAGATCCAATTCCATGCCTTCTTCCAGAGATGTAATTGCATCTTTCATGGATTGTTCCGCACTCATCGCAAGACCAATCTGTCTTTCATTGTTCAACGTATCTTCGCGCACCACTGTCATTTCATGCGCATACTTTTCTTCAATTGACTGCACAAGGCTTTCCACATCACCGTTGATCGCAGAAATGGAAATACCTTCCGGTACTGCCTTCTTGTCCTTTTTGTTATAGACAACAATCCGGTTTCTGTCCTTTGTCATTTCAAGAAGCTTTGCATCATCTTCTGTCATCTGCTCAGAACCATCTAATACGACAATCACAAGCTGTGCTTTTTCCAATGCTTCCAATGACTTTCGTATACCAATCTGTTCAATGGCATTGTCACTTTCCCGTATACCTGCTGTATCGATGAGGTTGAGGGTTACACTGCCTACCCTGACCTGCCCTTCCACAAGGTCTCTTGTCGTACCGGCAATGTCCGTCACAATTGCCTTGTCTTCTTCCAGCAAAGCATTTAACAAAGAAGACTTGCCTACATTTGGTCTTCCAAGAATCACCGTATCAATACCATCTTTGATAAGGGTAGCTGACTGTGCCCGGCGAATGACTTCCTGAATATCATTCAGCCATTGTCTTGCCTTTGGCAGTATTTCTTCTTCTGTCAGCACATGGACATCATCATATTCCGGATAATCGATATTGACTTCAATATTGGAAATGATCTGGGTGAGATCTTCTTCCAATGGGGCAAGAATTCTCGCCACAGAACCTTTGATGGAATGAATTGCACTCGTCGCATTGAGTTCATCTTTCGCATTGATAAGATCATTCACCGCTTCTGCCTCAGACAAATCCATTTTGCCATTGAGGAATGCACGCTCGGTAAACTCTCCCCGCCGTGCAAGTCTTGCGCCATGTCCAAGGACAAGAGACAGTACCTTTCTTGTGATATACAAACCACCATGGCAGGACAGTTCAATGACATCTTCACCGGTATAAGACCGTGGTGCACGGAACACAGACACCAGTACTTCATCTACCGGATTTCCATTTTCCTTCACGGTGCCATAGTGAATGGTATAACCTTTCACATTGGAAAGATCTTTTCCAATCAGTTTTGAAGCAATCGCAATTGCCTCCTCTCCTGATATACGGATGATGGAAACAGCACCCATGGCATTGGCTGTAGAAACTGCCGCTATTGTATCGTTGAACATATTCATTCCTGCCTTTCTCTTTCGTATTCTACACCATGACAGTCTATTCACGAAATTCTCTTGAACTTCATCACACAATCCCGCCTTCTTCTGTTAAACTCCAGGTATGACAAATACAATACCAGAAAACATTTTACAGGCATTAGAAGAAGAAGGTTACCATACCCTGCGCCCGGTACAGACACAATGCATACCACTTCTGTTAAGTGGCAAAAGCATTGGCGTACAGGCAAAAACAGGTTCTGGCAAAACAGCCGCCTTTCTCATTCCTTCTCTCACCATCGCAAAAGAAGATACACAACACCCACAGGTTCTCATCCTTTCACCAACAAGAGAACTCGCCTTACAGACCGGAAAGCTTGCCCGGCAATTTGCCATCTATACAAGGCTTCATATTGCGACATGCATTGGTGGCATTGACATTGAAAAACAGATCAATGCCCTGCGCATGCGGCCACAAATCATCATAGGAACACCAGGCAGAATGGTGGACCTTTACAGGCAGGGAAGGCTGGACTTTTCCCATTTGAAACTGGTTGTTATGGATGAAGCAGACCAGCTCATCTCTACCGGGCAGCGAAAAGAAACAGAAGAAATTCTTTCGTATACCACTTGTGCTAGAGCCCTCTTTTCGGCAACCTTAAAACAAGACGTGCTCTCTTTCCTTCCCGAAACATATGAACTTGTCGTCCTTGATGAACAGAAAGTCAGTGACAACATCAAAACATGGTATATCGAAACAGAAGACAAGCAGAAAACACTTGTGGATATTTTGAAACATACGGACATCGAAACATGTATTGTCTTTGTGCATTACCGCAGCACTGCCGCAAAGCTATCCAGCAATCTGAAAAAGAAGAATATCCTTTGCGAAGCCTTCTCTTCAGATAAAGAAGAAAAAGAGCGCATACGCATTCTCAAAGACTTTGAAGAAGGCAGAATACGCGTACTATGTGCAACTGACGCAGCTGCACGGGGGCTCGACCTGACACGCCTTTCCCATATCATCCATTATGACCCATCTATTGATGAAGAAACATACATCCATAGCTCAGGCAGAAGCGGTCACCAGGGACAGGCAGGTACTGTCATTTCCTTTGTGACTAATGATGATGACCCAAATACCATAAACTACATAAAACAGAATGCAAAGCCTTATCCTCTTTCCAGAGAACAGGAATACGACCTTTCAAAACCTCTTAAAAAAGAACAACAACAGAACAGGAACTACACAAAGCTCATCATCAAAGCAGGCAGAAGTGACAAACTGCGGCCAAAGGACATCATTGGTGCACTATGTACAATCATTCCTTTTGAAGACATTGGTACATTGGAAATCCAGGACCACTACAGTACAGTTATCATCAAAAAACCAATTACATTATCCGTTTCTACACTTTCCATCAAAGGAAAGAAACGAAAAATTGAACCCACAAATGGCTAAACCCGGCAGAAACGCCGGGTTGTTTTAGAACTTGCCACTACTGGAAGAGAATCCACCACTGTTGATGGATGTTCCACCAGTATCATTATCTTTTGGAATTTTTGTTCTGGTAACAGTTGTATGGGTGTAAATATCATATCGCTCTGTCATATGTTCACTGCCTGGAACGATGTATTCACTGGCTTCTGAGCCAAGCCTTGCGGTGCGCATTCTCGAACAAAGATAAACCATCACACCAGCAGTGATGATGAGTGGAATAACAAACAGAGAAATCAGATTAAATGTATTTCTGTCCTGTATTCTCTCTGGGTCTGTATCCACATCCAGTGGTGTTCCACTGCTTTCCATGCCCATCATTTCTTCTGCAGCAGAAAGATAATCCACAAAACCACCATACCAGTCATCATAGCCAAAGGCATCCAGGAACTGGTCTGCCATCCATTCCTTGCCATAGTCGGTAAATGTTTCATGGGCTTTGTTGCCATAGCTGACAATAGCATAGTCCCGCTCTGCCATACTCAGCATTAACAATGTCCCATTGCGTTCTTCCCCAACACCAAGGTTCATGTCACTGTAAAACGTTTCCGCAGCTCTTGTGACTTCATAGGATAATGACTGGTAATCATCGATGGTCAGAATATAGATACCACAATCATATTGTTCAGTTAATCGTTGTGCCTCTGTGTTCAGTTCCGCTTCTTCTTCACTTGTCAATAAGTCCGCATAGTCATAGACATTTGTTTCTTCTCCATATACCGGAAGGATTGAAGCAGTGAACAGAAAGATTGCGCATAGAAGTTTCTTCATATGCCACCTCCTATGATGAACCAGACAATGAGAAAGACAACAACATACATGATAACGGCGAGAAGAATGGCTTTGGGAACATTGATGGGAAGGTCACCAATCATCTTTCCTGTTTCACCATTCATGGCAAACATATATGTCTTACCCTTCCACTTTGTGGTCAATAACCATACTGGTAATAACGCATAGGCAACATCACCACGTTTGAGATAGACACTTTCACGGATAGGTACAACGGTCTGATAGCCAAGCACCGATGCACGCATCGCACCAATTGCGGAATTCCGGCAACGCTCATCTGCCCGTATCGCACAATCCTCTGCACTTTCATCATACTTGTCCGCAAGAAACCCTGGCAGATAGACAAGGGAGAAACCTTTGATTTCTGCATAATCAAATGGTTCGATGGAATCCATGAGATCATCCGGCATCTTCTTTGAAGCATCTACTGGCACCTTTGAAAAAGCAAGGGAACCTTTCCGCTTTACATGGTAGTGGTGTGTACGGGTAACGCGGTAATCTCCTTCGGTTGTAGTAATGGAACGGGTTGTATGGTAAATACAATCCGCTTCTGCTTCTCCACTGTACATCCAGAAAGGCACATAAATACCTTTGAT
>CASEPS010000082.1 GCA_949289855.1 uncultured Erysipelotrichaceae bacterium | reverse complement strand
GGAGATAAAGGACATTTCCTGATACAGCTGTTTTTCAGGGTAGAGCGTTATCCCTCTCGCGTAAAATTTATGGGAACCTCGTGCACCTCTCCGCACTTGGGGCAGACCACCGTCATGGTGGGCGGCTCCACGTCGTTGATGCGCTGATACATGTCCTGCAGGAAGATCTGTTCCTGGGCAGAAGATGTATAGCGGGAAAGATCAATGGTATATACCTCATCTGAATAGAAGATGTGCTGTTCATACAAAGAACGGGCAGCTGCAGAAATTGCCGCATGTCTGCCAGAACCTTCTGGTCCCATGACAAGAATGGCATTTTCAGCTCTGCCTTTTTCCCTGCCCATGACAAAAGGACGACGCAACGCACTGCAAAGCGCATTGACCCCTTCATCCTGACCAATAATCTTTTCTTTGACATCGCTGTTGACCTTGTCAAAAACAGCCCGGGAATCAACCGGTTCATTCTGTTTCTCTTCCTTGAGATGAATCTCATCACCATAATCCTTCTGGATTTCCTTTTCAAGCTGTACAAGCTCTGGCTCTACACCGATGAGCTTTTCCTTCTTCTCAGCTTCTTCCTTCATCTTCTCAAGGTCTTTTTTCTGCTTTTCGAGAATGGCATTCAGCTCTTTCATCGCTTCATCCGCTTTCTTCAGCGTCACGGAAGAAGACGGTTCATCCACACCCGTTGTCAGAGAAATCTCCGCATCATTGCTGTTTCTCTTTCTCACCCGGTCTTTGCCAAGAACCTCATTCCAGAGCTTCATCTTCTCTTCTTCTCTGTCTCTGCGTGCCATAAACGCTCCTGATTATTTCTGTTTATCCATCCGGATATCTCCGGCATAGCCATCTTTTTGTAAAACTGCTTCCAGTGTAGACATATCCGCAGAAAGGTTGATGAAATCCTGATCGGTCATGGAGGAAATGATGGTCTTCATCGCATCATTGATCAATCCGATTGTCTTATTCAGCTTCTGCCTTGTCGGTTCATAGTTTGGATCTGCCGCAACACTCTGCAGGTTGTCAAACTGATGCAAAATATGCACCAGAATTGGCAGATAGTATTCATACAGCTTTTCAAGCTTACTGCGGGAATCCGGGAACTTCTGTTCCAGTGCCTGAATCTGTTTCAATAAAGCACATGTTTCATAAAGACCATTGGAAATGACCTCATCGGAAATATTGTCATTAAGCTGATCAATTTCCGCAATAAAATCACCCGCATCCTTTACAGCATCCTTTACCTCTGGTTCTTCCTTTACTTCTTCTTTCACTTCTTCCTGGTGTTCACTCACTTCCACATCCACAACATCTTCATTATTCACAGGATGCTGTGCGCGTTCCATCAGACTATCAAGAATGGAATCATAGGAAGATGGATAGCGTGCACCAAATTCATCTAATGTACAGATATACTCTCCATCCCGGTAAACATCCAGGGAAGAAAGAGAACTGTAACGTGAACCATGCATGCGCAGATCAATCCCATCTGCCAATGGCAGTAATCTGTTATTGGCATAAAAGCGTCGCAGATAAACATTGATGACCGCCAGTTCACTTGGCGAAAACTTCTTCGCCGCCCTGTTTGTATACGTACGCTGGGTATTGCGCCTGTATGTTGTTTGTCTTTGCTGGCTTTTCTTTTCTGAACGCACTGCCGCATAAATGACAGCTGCGATGATAATCACCGGGAGTAGTGCCGTAAGCAGAGACCCTGCCCCAAAAATCAGAAATAGTAATATAATCCACCAGAAACCGTTATTTCCAGACCTCATTGTTCATTCCTTTCGATTCATGAGAAATTATACCATGAACAAACCTGCATGTTACAAGTTATAATGATGACATGAAGAAAACACTATTGATTGAACCATACCGCAGGAATCTCTATCTTGCCCGCCTTGCCAAAGCCAGCAATGGTGCTGTGCAGGGTGTAAATACCATCTCTTTACATACACTGCTCAATGAGGAACGCGAAGAGGAATATGCATTACTGCTCTCTTTGTACCATCTTTTTGCAAAAGATGTGGAAAACTATCCGGTATATGGAAATATGTTCCACTATCCGGCTTTTTTCAAAGAAGTATTGCGCTTTACGAAAAACTGTATTCTCTATGGCATTCCTTCTTCACATCTCCCAGAACGGGATAACCGTGAAAAAGAACTGAAGCGGATTGTGGAAACCATGATGGCATGCCCGCTTGTTGAAAAACGAAACGCTGCAAAGAAGGATATTGCACTGCGAAAGGCAAAAGAAAGAACCGATATCGAAGTTGTGCCATCTTTTGTGGATGATCCTTATTACGCAAACAGCCTCAAAGAACTCAGCTTCCCTGTTCAGACAGTGCCTGGTCACCCAACAAAGCACCTCTACCATGCGGATAATCCGGCTATGGAGATTGAAGCCATCGCCCAGGATATTGTGAAAAAAGGAAGACCATGCAATGTCATCCTCATGAATCCATCTTCGGCTCTGCCATTTCTGAAAGAAACCTTTGCCCGCTATGACATTCCCTATACCCTGGTCAATGACACAAGACAGCCACTTCTTTTCCTGGCTTTTATTGCCCTGGTCAATGCGGCTGTGAAAAGGGATGGAGAAACACTTGTTTCCGCCATTGAAACCAATGCCTTCCCTCACCCATTTCCATCTGATCTGCTCACCTTTCTTGCGGAAACACTTGCGGATATCACATTTGACTTTGCTATCGCGGATACACTGGTGGATAACCCTGCTTTTGCGGATCGGGAAAAGGAAATCCGGCAGATGGAAAAGCGGATGTCTTCCTGGTTTGACAAAGAAAAAGAAGCCCTTGCCCTTTTATATGCTTCAAAAGATCCTGCCGGTATCCTGCGCAATGTCTATACGATCATTTCCCATAATCCATTGCTTGCCACAAAAGAAGGCATGGAAGATGGCATGGCACTGCGGAACATTCTCAATACATGTCTCTATGACATCCATACCGAAGATGACCTGCAGTTTCTGCTTTCAGCCATGGCATCCTATGCCCCTTCATCACAAACACTTTCCTCTTCCTTTTGCATTGTGAGCGATGTGCGTCATCCTGTCGATGCAAAGGAAAATGCCTATGTCGTTGGCTGTACTGCCAGCAACTACCCTGGTTTCAAAGCAGAGACTGGTCTTTTTGATGAACAATATGTCAAAGAAGTAAACGGTTATCCAACCATGCAGGAACGCTACGGGCTCTATATGGAAAACTTTGCCTGGATTGCACAATGTGCCACAAATGAGCTCAACTACACCTATGGAGAAAATGACCTGCAGGGAAGAGAAGTACAGATTGCTTATGAACTGGAAACGATGTTTGCGGGGCAAAAAGCAAAACTGTTACGTCCCATCACCCTTTCTCCAGAGCGTCCATCAAAACACGAGCTTTCTCCAACCCAGGCCCAAAACCTCTATGTGGAAAATGACACCATCACCGGTTCTATTTCCACCATTGAGCGCTGGTTCAATTGTCCATATTCCTGGTTTATCCAGTCCGGACTCAAAATCCGCCGCAACAGCCTGCCTGGTGCAGATGCGGCAGGTATTGGTACCATCCAGCATGCCGTTATGGAACAAGCTGTCAGAAAATATGGCAAAGACTACACAAAGATATCGAAAGAAGAAATGCAGGATATCATCCATACATGTTTTTCTGTGCTCATCACCTTACATCCAAAGGACAAAGCATTGCTTGCATTGAGTGAAGAGCGCATGTTGCAGAGTCTTGCCAAAGCCATGACATTCCTTGATGCGTATGAAAAGCACACTTCCTTTGAACCTGCTTATGCAGAAAAGAAGTTTGTTTTCCCTATCACAGAACACATCATATTGCGGGGAACCATTGACCGTATGGATGTTTTCCACCATGCTTTCCGCATCATTGATTACAAGTCTTCACCGCATGCCCTTTCACCTGCCGCCATTGCCAGCGGTACACAGTTACAATTGTTGAGCTACCTCATCACAGCAACGGAAGAGAGTTCCCTTACCCCATATGGTGCCCACTATTTCTCTTTGAAAGAACCGGACCTTTCCCTTCCTGCCGCAACACTTGCCGGAAGGGGAAAGAACAGAGAAGTTGTCCACCACCTCTTCACAAAAGAAGAACTCGATGAAGCATTGATCAAAGAAAGGCAGTTGAAGGGTTCCTGGTATGATGACAATCCAACCACCCTCGATGACAGCGGTACATTTGTTGCGGGGTTGAAGAGTGAACATTCCTATGAACTTGCCAAAGATGTCATGCATGCCCTGTATGATCATTTCTATACAGCTGTGTCCAATGGTGACATTTCACTTGCCCCTTTGGTAACAGCCTGTGCATTTTGCGATTACCGCACCATCTGCAGATTTCATGGCAACTACCGCCAGCGCCCTGAAATTGTTGAAGCGAAAGGAGTCTGATTATGGCACTAGACAAAGAACAGGAATTAGCCCGTACCATTACCGGTACATCGGTTGTTGTTTCCGCATCCGCTGGTGCTGGTAAGACAAGTGTACTCGTCCAGCGACTATTGAAAAGATGTCTTGAAGATGGGGTAGAACTGGACAGAATTCTGGCGATGACTTTTACCAAGGCTGCAGCAGAAGAAATGAAGAAGCGCCTTGCGTCTTCTCTTTCCCAAAGCTTTGTGACAGAGACTGATGAAACAAAGAAGGCATATATTGAAAGCCAGCTCATCAAGCTGAACAACGCGTCTATCACAACCATCGATTCCTATTGCCTTTCCATCATCCAGAAATATTACAGTGTCATCGGCCTTGACCCTGCTACCACAAGAAACATTCTCGATGAAGGTAACAGCGCCATCCTGAAACATGAAGCCTTCCAGAAGACATTTTCAAAGATGATAGAAGAACAACATGATGCAGCTATGCGCCTTTCTTCTTTCTTCTCGGCCCGTTGTGAGGACTATGAGACACTGGAAAAAACGGTGTTTTCCATCATCACCCATGCGTCTTCTGGCTATGATCCGAATGCCTTTTATGCAAAGGCACAGTCAACCTATGGCAATTTCAAAGGTCTCAAAGACTTTCCGGAAGATATCCTCGATGCTTTCTTTGACAGCCTTTATGTAAGAATAGAACGCATGCAGGACACCCTTGGGGAAATGATCCGCATTGTGGAAGATACAGAGTCCAAAGCAAATCCTGAAAAGATCAAAGAAAAGCAGTTACAGCTCGATAATTGCCGCAATGCCATTCTTTCCCACTCCTACCCTGCCTATCAGAATGCCCTTGAAACATGTATTCTCATCGATCCGCCTGCGGATAGTAAAAATGAAGCGTACAGTGCGGTGCGCAAGCAATATACCGATGGCATGAAGGCTCTGTTGAAAGATGCTTATGATGAAAAGATTCTTGTCGAAGATGTACGGCATATGGCACCGGTTGTGAGTGACCTGGTACAGCTTGCCAAAGACACTTCGCACTGTTTTTCCACATTGAAGAAAGAGAATACATGCATGGACTTCACCGACATGGAACGTTTTGCCCTTGATATTCTCAATGCTGCAGATGGTGAAATCGCAAAGACTATCCGTGATGGTTTTGATGAAATCATGGTCGATGAATTCCAGGATACAAGCAACCTGCAGAATGCCATCATTGAAAAGATTGCAAAGGCAGACAATGTCTTCCGGGTAGGTGATGTCAAACAGTCTATTTACCGCTTCCGTGAAGCAGATCCTTCTTTGATGCGCAACCTCATGAAAGACCCTCATCAGAAATGTATTACCCTGCGCCATAACTACCGTTCAAAGCAGAGTATTGTGGAATTCAACAATCTTCTGTTTTCGAAACTATTGAACATCGATGGTTTTGCGGATGCTTATACCGCAGAAGATACGGTATCCATTGGAAGAGACGCGCAGCAGGAAGAACCAGTACCGGTAGAATTTGACCTGGTTGTTGAAGATGAGGAAAAGACAGGTGACAAGCAGCGCAAGGCAAAGTGGATTGCCCAGAAGATTATTCTCATGCATGAAGAAGGCAGAAGGTTCAGTGATTTCTGTGTCCTTGTGCGCTCCCACAAAAACAAACTTGTCCTGCGCAGTGCGTTTGAAGAATATGGGATCCCATATGAAATTGATACAAGAGAAGGTTTTTACAATTCATCACTCTGTCTTGAAATCCAGGAAATGGTGCAATATATGCTCAATCCGGAGGATAACCTCGCCCTTTGTTCAGTTCTGACCGGTGGTCTTTACCATATGTCTGATGAAGAACTTGCGGCGATGAAAACAGGACGGAAATCTCTTGTGGAAGGTGTTTCTGAAGACCATCCGGAAATACCTGTTCTTTTCCAGCAGTTCAAAGAGAAAGCCCTGCAACATGGTGTGTTGGAAATGTTACAGATGATCGCTGCGACAAATGACTATTACAGCAGACTTTCCACACATGATAAGGCAAACTTTGACTTCCTTCTGGAGAAAACTGCCGCCACAAATGTTGCGACACTATCCCAATTCCTGGAAATCATGCAAAGTGGCAGTGATGACCGTTCTTCCGAAGCTTCTTCCCATAAAAGGGATGATGATACGGTACAGGTCGTCACCATTCACCAGTCCAAGGGTCTGCAATACAAGGTAGTCTTCTTATGGGCGGATAATGAAAACCGCTTCAATGAGAAAATGGACCGCGTCAGTATCCATAACAAACTCATGCTTGGTGTACCTTTCTTTGATGAAGAATACAGACTGTTCCGGCAAACAGTACCACTTCTTGCCGTACGGCATGCGATTGATATGGAAGACCAACAGGAATTCATCCGTCTGTTGTATGTTGCTTTGACACGGGCAGAGGAAAGGATGTTCATCGTAGATGTGCCTTCTGATAAGCCTGTCTATCGGGAAGTTTCCCGGAGTGTTTCCTCATTGCGCAAAGGTATGACATCCCTGTTGTTAGCAGCAGGAAGGAATAATCCTTTGTTCACCATCCAGGAAGTGTCACTGCAGAATATTGATCCTCTGCCTCCCCTTCCCCACACTTTTGTGCAGGAATTGCCACGTTTTACAGGGGAAAGAGATACCATTCCACCACTGCATACACCTTCTTCCACGGAATTTACCACCCTTCCCCCACTGAGCGAAGAGCCAAAGGAAAAAGGACAGCAGTATGGCACATATATGCATGAATGCATTGCCCAATTGCCTGACAAAGTCTGGGAAAAAGAGGATTTCGCGTCCTTCTCTCTTTCAGAACATGACATAGAACGGTTACTCACCTTTTCCAACAGTGACATTTACCAGAAGTGTCTCACGATGCATATCCATAAAGAAGAGCCATTCTTTGTCATCAGTGAGGAAGAACAGTTTGCGATTACCGGGGCATTTGATATGGTGGCAGAAAACGACCAGGAAGTGATTCTGATTGACTTTAAAACAGACCATGCGGATGCAGAGACTATCGCAAATCGTTACCAGGCACAGATTGCAGAATATAAAAAAGCACTGCATATCCTGTATCCTGCAAAGACAATCCATGCCTATGCCTACAGTCTCTATAACAGTGCTTATATTCCACTTTGACCGTTACAACAACGGTCTTTTTTCATGCTTTCGAAATTTCCAGGTCACCACTCACCGTACCAGCCGAAAGTAGTCTTGTGCCATCTTTTTTCATGGCAATGCCATATATCTCACAATCACCGCTGACCGTATTTCCTTCTACCTGCAGGTCTTCATCTTCTTCAACCTGCACGCTGATGTCACCACTCACTGCACTGAGGTCCATCTCTGCAAACCAGCCAATGTGTAATTCCATATCACCAGAAATGGTGGAAACCTTACAGAAGGAAACTTCTTCTGTAGAAATATCTACATCACCACTCTTCGATACAATTTCCATCTTTGTATATCTGCCATCTTCAATCTGCACATCACCGCTGATGGAATGCAGTTCACACGCTTCAATCGTTGTTTCTTCGAGACGTATGTCACCAGATGTTGTTCTGATCATGCAATTTTCAGCTTTGATGCCTTCTGTTTCAATGTCCCCAGATACAACCGAAATCCTGATGTCCTTCAATGCAGGTACCTTCAGTGAAACTGTTGGTGAACTGAAGTGTGTGTTTTTGTTTTCCTTTATGACAAGTGTATGTTCATCTGTTGTGACTTCCACTGTTTCTCCATCTTCTTCAATGGAAAGATACACAGTATCATCTTCGCTTTGTTCAAACCTGATATCCATGGCTACACCACTG
>CASEPS010000081.1 GCA_949289855.1 uncultured Erysipelotrichaceae bacterium | reverse complement strand
CATCAATAATTTTACATTTGATATATGAAATACCGGATCCCGAGCAATTCATCCCACCACCTATAGAGGTGGGGGATTTCTTGCCTGTTATGTGTTAAAAGAAATATCAGACGGTTTCCTGAAGAATTTCGCTTTCAATTGACAGAAGAGGAGGTGAATTCATTGAGGTCGCAATTTGCGACCTCAAACAGATGGAATAAAGAGGAGGTCAAAAAAGGTGGCAGGAAATATTTACCGTATGTTTTCACAGAACAGGGAATAGCTATGCTTGCGAGTGTGTTACACAGTGATACAGCAATTCAAGTCAGTATCAGAATTATGAATGCTTTCGTAGAAATGCGTCATTTCATTGCAAACAATGCATTGCTTTTTGAACGTATAAGTAATGTAGAACTGAAACAGCTGGAATATCAGAAACAGACTGATGAAAAGCTGGAACAGATATTTTCGTACATATCTGAACATGAGGAATCCAGTCAGAAGGTATTCTTCTATGGACAGATATATGATGCGTTTAGCCTGATTGTGAGTCTGATACAAAAAGCAGAAGAGGAAATTGTGTTGATTGACGGCTACGTTGATATAGGGACATTGAATCTGCTTTCCAGGAAAAACGAAAATGTTTCGGTGATGATCTATACGGATAAGCGTACAAGGCTTTCAAGAACAGATGTGGATAATTTCAACGCACAATATCCGGTATTAGAAGTCAGATACACAAAAGTATTTCATGATCGCTTCATCATTCTTGATGGAAAAACAGCATATCACGTAGGTGCTTCATTGAAAGATGCAGACAAAAAATGTTTTTGGATAAACCGTATTCAGGATACAGATATTGTGGAAGGCATATTGCTGAGGTTGAAGAAGGAAAAAGAAGAATGATGTTTGAGGTCACAAATTGTGACCTCAAACAATCAGAACATTGATATTGGAAGCATTAATCCTTATGGCGGAAGATCAGCTTTGTGGCTATGGCACCAATACATGTTCCTGCTGTATTGGTGAAAAGATCTGTGATATCACAAACTCTGCCAATGGTAATCCATGGCTGCAGAAGTTCAATTGCCAGTGAAAGCAAGGCACCAAAGAGAATGATGGTGAACAGTTTTCTCTTTGTCTGCATTGTCAGAAAGAAACCCATTGGGACAAAGAGAAGAATGTTCAGAAACATTTCTTCGTTGTAGTTGCCAAAGTGATATACATAATCCCGGAAAGGAATGAGGTTGATGACAGGTTTGTCAAAGGTTGGAATGATGGGTAACAGGGTAAAGTAGATTACCGAAATGCCATAGATGGCAAACAAGGTGTAAAACAGGCATTGTGCTTTGCTTTTTTGTCTTATTTTTGGGAAAACAAAGCAGAAATAACCTGCTGTAAGAAGTAAAATGTCAATAGCTGTAATCCATAGAGTCATATAGAATACCATAGCAGAAAACCGTGTATATTTGGTGAAAAGTTGAAGAAATACTTAAGATTCAGAGTTCAGAAAAATGTCAGAAAGCGCTACAAGTGGCTTTGTTAAGCGGTTTTCTTCACTTTTTCCTTGTGCAGCACAAAGGTAATAATGCTTGACGGAATTTTAACACAGGGTATCATATCTGCAGGTGAAAGGTACATGTACCCTTTCACGGAAAGGAAGACGATATGGAATTTCTGATTGCATTTGAAAGATTTTCACTATTTATCTTTATTCTGTTCACAATTCTTTATGCATATCAGCTCGTGTATATTGCGGTAGGTTATCTGAAAAGAAAACCAATTCCTCTTGCGGACGCAAAGACGAATCACCGCTTTGCCATCTTCATCAGTGCCCGCAATGAAGCAGGTGTTATAGGTGAACTTATCGATTCCCTGCATAAAGAAGACTATCCGGACGACCGGTATGATATCTATGTTCTGGCAGACAATTGTACAGACAATACAGCAGAAGTTGCCCGTAATGCTGGTGCACTTGTCTATGAAAGACAGAACAAACAGCTTGTTGGTAAAGGTTATGCGTTGGATTACCTGTATAAGAATGTTGTTGAGGCAAAGGGTGAAGATTACTACGATGCCTTCATCGTCTTTGACGCAGATAACATTGTTCATCCTGATTTCCTCAAAGAAATTAACAAGACTTTCGATACCGGAAAGTTTGATGCGATTACAACATACAGAAACTCCAAGAATTTTGGTGAAAACTGGCTGACAGCAGCCTATTCCATCTGGTTCATGCGTGAAGCACGCTATGTCAACTACCCGCGTATGTTGCTTGGTGCACAGTGCATGATTTCCGGTACAGGGTTCCTTGTTTCCAACCGCATTATGAAGAAGAATGGCGGCTGGCCATTCCACTTATTGACAGAAGACATCCAGTTCTCTGTAAACTGTGCTATTGATGAAGTCGCCATCGGATATTGCGATGGTGCGATGGTCTATGACGAACAGCCTTCAACGATGAAGCAGTCATGGAACCAGAGACTCAGATGGAGTAAAGGTTTCTTCCAGCTCAATGCCCGTTATACATTTGATCTCATCAAAGGTTGTTTCAAGAAGGGCAGAAGACTCATCAACTACGATGTACTCATGACAATCCTGCCATGTTCTCTTGTCACGATTATTATGCTGGCGCTGACAATATGGATCTATGTTGGCGCAACTGGTATGCCATACTACGTATCCAAGGTATTCCAGGATGAAGCATTACGTCTTCTTATGGGTTCCGTGTTCAACTACTACTTCGGTATGATTGCCATTGGTGGTCTTGTTGTTCTGACAGAATGGAAGAGAATCAATGCGACCGCATGGGAAAAGATCAAATATCTGCCAATCTTCCCATTGTTTATTGCAAGCTATATGCCGATTACCATTCAGGCTATGTTTTCCAAGGTTGAATGGAAGCCAATCCAGCATTACTCTACACAACAGTTATCCAAGACAAGGTAAAGCACCTTGTCTTTTTTTGAATAGAAAAGGAAGAAGCGATTTGCCTCTTCCTGTATCTGTTCTATATCTTCATTTCTAAGTATTCCATCTTCTTCCATACTTTGCAGTACCTGGTTCATCCGTTTGAGACATAACTCCCTGTTCACGGTTGGATCATAGAGGGAAGGTGCTTGGGGAAGACCAGCAAGGAGAATTGCCTGCGCATCAGTCAGTTGTTCTGGTGCTATGCCAAAGTAACCATACGCTGCTTCCTGAATACCGGTATAACCATGTCCAAAGTATGCCGTACTTGCATAGAGGGCAAAGATGGTTTCTTTGTCATAGTCTTTTTCAAAGTCAATTGCCGCAAATAACTGGGCAAACCGGCGGTCAATCTGCTTTTCCTGGTCAAAGTAGAGGTTTTTCATCAATTGTTCGGTAATCGTAGAACCACCTTCTTTGAACGACATAGTTGTCACATCTGTAAAGAGTGCTCTTGTAATACCGATGACATCAAAGCCAGGATGTGTTTCAAACCGTTTGTCTTCTATCGAAATGACTGCTTTGACATACATGTCAGGCAGTTCTGCATATGATACATAGTTCTCTCTGCTTTCTATTTCGCTTACCACTTCTTCAAATGGACGTTTTTCTATGGCTTGTGCATAGCGTTCATAGCCTTTGAAGCCAAACCAGGCAATGGTCAGGATGGTTAGTGTTATCAGGAATAGAAATATGCTTTTGATCAATTTCTTCATGATGGATCCTTTTCAATGACAGCACTGATGGTGTCTGCACCTTTTTCTATCATGAGGATGGTGAAGGAAAGAAGTCCTGTTGGGATGGAGAGAATGGTCACAAGAAGAATGGCTGTGCCATTCACAGCCTTCTTCATGTATTTTCTGATGGGACTTGTCATATCAATTCCCTGTCTGCATATCTGTGACAATCCGGTAATATGTACGGGAAGTCAGTTTGTAGACAATGATATAGAACAGGGTAAAGACAAGGAAGGTAATACCAGTGACCATGATTAACAGATTGTGGTCAACGATGTTGAACATTGCCAGTATCTTCTCAAGCAGTGGGAAGGCAAAGCAGAGGTGGATGCCAGCTGTGACAAGGGGCAGGAAGAAGACCGTCAGAATCTGTGAGTTGATGGACTTGCGGATTTCCTTTGCGGTCATGCCCACTTTCTGCATGATGGCAAATCTTGCTTTGTCCTCATAGCCTTCTGTGAGCTGCTTGTAATAGATAATCATGACGGCAGCTACCATAAACATCGTACCGAGGATGACACCAAGGTAGAATGCACCACCATAGAGGGCTTTGAAGTTCTCTCTTGAGTCAGCTGCACAATCGCCTGAAAATAGGACGGCATTCTGGGTAACAAGGTCATTTTGGGAAATGGTTTCGGACAGTGCTGCACAAAGCGAGGATTGCATTTCATCCCCTGCATAGTCCATGCCATAGAACCAGTGCACAACAATACCCATCGGTGTTTCTTCTGCCTGATCTGCTGTCTGTAATGCAGTCACTATCGGTTCAAACTCGTTGACAAAGAAGTAAATCGAAGGCATGAAGGAAGAAGTACTGATGTCATTTTCAGAAAAATCTTCAATTTGTTTTATGACATCTACTGTAATGCCACCTTCAATGTTTACTTCTCCTGTCATTGGTGTACCATTACTGACCCAGACAGCTGCTTCATTGTTCTTGAGGGTAATGGGTTCATCACTCATTTCGTTATAGTCAGATATTGGCAGGATATAAATATCGTATGCCTTATCCAGAGAAGCCATGTCATTCATTGCGAGAAAGGTAAGGTTGTTACCGTCTTTTACACCCGAGAAAGCAACACACTGGAAGTCGAGCAGATTGCTTTGTGCATCACCAAACCGGGTGAGAATGTTATCCATTTCTGGTCGTACAGCACTTTCTATCGTTTCAAGGTCTTTAGAATTTTCGGCATAGATATCTAACATGATATTGCGTGGGAAACGGTTTCGTATGCCATTTTCAAGACCTGTGTACATACAGGTGGTAAAGGTAATGGTGACCAGTACCATGGTAGAAAGAATACAGATCGTCGCAAGTCCTGCACCATTTCTCTTCATGCGGAAAGCCATGGAAGAAACAGAGACAAAGTGATTTGTCTTGTAGTAGTACTTCTTGTTTTTCTGCAATAGTCTGCATAAGGTGACAGAACCTGCTGTAAATAAGAGAAAGGTCGCAATGATGACAAGAACGACCGCAAAGAAGAATAAGGTGATGGCAAGGATGGGGTCCTTGATACTCAGGGCAATGGCATATGCCACAATGAGTATGACAAGTCCGATGATGGCAATGAGCCAGTTTGCCTTCGGTGCTTTTTCTCCATAGCTGTCACTATGCAGTAAGTTGACGGTTTTTGTGTGATGAATGTCAAACAGGGTCTTGCAATAGACGATGGCATTGATGGAAAGAAAGAGCACAATGGTATCCATGATTGCATTTGGTGACAGGTTGATGCCATAGCTTTGTGGTGCTTCAATGAGTGCCATTAAAGCAAGTTCTGCGATCTTGGATAACAGAATTCCTGATAATAGTCCAATACCAATGGTCAACAGGGCAAGACTGGTTGTTTCTACAAACATGACAATGGCAATGTCACGCCGTGATAGTCCTAGTATGTTATAGAGACCAAATTCCTGTTTTCTTCTGCGGATGAGGAAGGAATGGGTATAGAACAGAAAGATGACGGAAAAGACTTCCAGGATGTTTACGCCCATGCCAAGATAGATTTGTATTTGTTTACCGCCTGTAAAGGAAGCGATAAATGAAGAACCGGCAAGATAGGCGATGATGTAATACATCGCAATGACACCAACAGAGGCAAGAATGTAAGGCAGGTACGTTTTCTTATTGCCTTTGATACCAGAAAAGGCAAGTTTGTAATACAGGTTTTTCATCTTCTTTCACCACCTGTTGTCAAAGCTGTCAATGTATCAGAAATCTTCTGGTACATTTCATTTTCTGTGCAGTTTCCTCTGTACAGCTGGTGGTAGATGATACCATCTTTGATAAACAGTACCCTTGAGGCATGGCTTGCGGCAAGGATGGAATGGGTAACCATGAGAATGGTCTGCCCACCTGCATTGATGGCAGAAAACAGTTGTAATAGTTCATCGGTAGACCTTGAATCAAGGGCACCGGTTGGTTCATCAGCGAGAATCAGCCTTGGATTTGTAATCAGTGCTCTGGCGACAGCAGCACGCTGTTTCTGACCACCGGATACTTCATAGGGATATTTGTTGAGAATGTCCTGAATGCCAAGTTTTTCCGCAAGTGGACGGATTCTGCTTTCCATTTCTTTTGGCGAAGTTTCCGAAAGCACAAGTGGCAGGAAGATGTTGTCTTTGAGTGTCATTGTGTCGAGCAGGTTGAATTCCTGGAACACAAAGCCAAGGTGCTTTCTGCGGAATGCAGCAAGGGCAGAGTCTTTGATCGATGATAAGTCCTGATCATCCAGCATGACCGTACCAGAAGTAGGTCTGTCCAATGCAGCAAGGATGTTCAAGAGTGTTGTCTTACCAGAACCGGACTCCCCCATAATCGCAATGTATTCACCTTCATCAACCGTGAAATTCACATTGGTCAGGGCTGTGACCCGGTTGGTAGAAAATCTTGTTGTGTAAACTTTTTTAACGCCTTCTACAGTGAGAATGTTCATATATAATGTCCTCCATTTCTTACAAACTCATTGTAGAAAAAGGAGAAATGTGGCGACATCGCTTTCGCTTACATTTCTCATGTGTTTTCTTACAATTGTGTAAGGTTTTCTTTTCTAGACAAATCAAGCAATACTTCTGTACCTTCATTGACCACAGAACGGATTTCTATCGTGTGGTTCAGCTTTGTCATAATCTGTTTGCATAAATATAAGCCAATTCCACTGGCTTTTTTGTCACTTCTGCCATTATAGCCGGTATAGCTTTTCTCAAAGACACGTGGCAGGTCCTCTCTTGCGATACCAATACCGGTATCTTTGATGGACAATACCATGTCTTTCATTGTGATGGTAATAGAACCGCTGTTTGTATATTTGAGAGCATTGGACAAGATCTGTTCAATGACAAAAGACAGCCATTTCTCATCACTCAGCACCTGTATATGGATTGGTTCATATACCAGGGCAATCTTTTTGCGGATGAACTGTGGAGCGAGTTTCTTGATGTTTTCCTTAATGATGTCATCCATATCAAAGTGGCGGAAGACATAGTCCGTACTGGTGCTGTCCAACCGCAAGAAGGCAAGTACCATATTGACATATTGTTCAATACGCATGACTTCTTCATTGAGCCGCCTTGCATCATCGCTGTCTTCTTCCTGTAACAACAACCGCATAGAGGCAATGGGTGTTTTGATCTGGTGTGCCCATGTGGTGTAGTAGTCCAGCATGTCCTGATAGCGGTGGTTCCAGTCATTTTCTGCATTCATTTCTTCTTTCTGCAACGCATGAATGATGTTCTGGTAGTCTTCTTCAAGCATGGATTCGTTGTGAGGAAACCGGGTCATCAGTTGTCCAGGCAGCTTTGCCATTTCCAATAGTTCTGCATGTTTTCTTTTTCGTTTATAGAAGGCATAGCCAACGTATAAAAGAATGATGACACCTGTTAACAAAGCGGGGTAGAACACGGCTTCAAGGGGTATGCCATAGAAGAAAAAGACAATGGAGAAGATGAGAACAGAAACAGCAAACAACAGGATGATGGAACGGTTTTCCCATACTACGCTTCTGATCATAAGATGATATACCCTGCACCAGACCTGGTGGTAATGAAGTGATCAAGACCAGCATCAGATAGTTTGTGACGTAAGCGGCTGACATTGACGGTCAATGTGTTTTCATCAATGAAACTGTCTGTTTCCCATAATGCTTCCATCAGCTTTTCCCGGCTTACCACTTTGCCTTTGTTTTTCATGAGGGTCAGCAGAATGCGGTATTCATTACGGGAAAGTTCAATGTTCTTTCCTGCATAGACAAGTGTGGAATCATCGGTGTTGAGCATAGCACCACGGTGTTCAAATACCGTCACACTGCCAGAAAAGTCATATGTTCTGCGCAGCATTGCCTGTACTTTGGCAACAAGGACATGTAAGTCAAATGGTTTGGCAACGAAGTCATCACCACCCATGTTCATCGCCATGATGATATTCATGTTGTCAGAGGCAGAGGTGATGAAAATGATGGGAACCTTGGAAATGGAACGGATCTTTTCGCACCAGTAATAGCCGTTATAAAACGGAAGGGAAATGTCCATGAGGACAAGATGGGGATCAAATGAAGCAAACGCTGACATGACATTCTGAAAGTCCGTGACACAACGTACTTCATAGTTCCATGCCGTTAATTCTTTTTTGATTACTTCCGCAATACCCTGGTCGTCTTCTACAATAAATATTCTGTACATAGTCACTATTATACAAAATCAGAAGGAGAAAGCTTCACAAATATCATTGTTGCAGAGTACTTGATAGGAGACAGAGGTGTAAAAGGCAGTGAGATACGGATTTGTAGATAAAGGGAATGTCAAAAAGAAATATAGTACTTGAAAAAATACAATGTATAAGCTTTATTGTGTGTGAACGAAAAGGAGAGAAACAGATGATATCAGAAAAGTATATGATGATTCAGTTTTTGTACAATATTAATGATCTGAAGAATTTGAAAAGTATATGTGAACTACTCCGACTTATAGAAGTCAAAGCTTCCTGCTTCAACCACTACTGCACTGGCTGCGATTTCTCGCAACGCAATGTCTTACACAATGTCCACAGGCGTATTCGTTCGGGCTATTCCATCCC
>CASEPS010000080.1 GCA_949289855.1 uncultured Erysipelotrichaceae bacterium | reverse complement strand
TGTCTTCCTTTTACCCGGCAGCGTGCTTGTTTTGCCGTCAGGCTATCTTCGCCGCTGGAGTGCTTAACTTCTGTGTTCGGGATGGGTACAGGTGTGTCCACTCCGCCATAGCCACCGGATCTGCTGAGGATGTTCCCTCAAAACCGGATAACAGTTTTTACAGATTTTTGTCTTTCCATCAAGTTGCGTTCTTCTCGTGATTAAACCTTCGACCTATTAGTATCAGTCAACTCAATGCATCACTGCACTTACATCCCTGACCTATCTACCTCGTCGTCTTCAAGGGGTCTTATACCTCACGGTTGGGAAATCTCATCTTGGAGCCGGTTTCACGCTTAGATGCCTTCAGCGTTTATCCGATCCATTCTCGGCTATCCAGCTGTACCACTGGCGTGATAACTGGTGCACCGTAGGAATGTCCACCCTGGTCCTCTCGTACTAGGGGCAGCTCTCCTCAAATTTCCAACGCCCACAACAGATAGGGACCGAACTGTCTCACGACGTTCTGAACCCAGCTCGCGTACCGCTTTAATGGGCGGACAGCCCAACCCCAGGATGCGATGAGCCGACATCGAGGTGCCAAACCTCGCCGTCGATGTGAACTCTTGGGCGAGATCAGCCTGTTATCCCCAGGGTAGCTTTTATCCGTTAAGCGACGGCCATTCCATTCTGCACCGCCGGATCACTAACTCCGACTTTCGTCCCTGCTCGACCTGTTTGTCTCGCAGTCAAGCACTCTTCTGCGTTTGCGCTCGATGAATGATTTCCAACCATTCTGAGAGTACCTTTGAGCGCCTCCGTTACTCTTTGGGAGGCGACCGCCCCAGTCAAACTGCCCATCTGCCACGGTCCTCATCCAGGCTCACTGTGATGAGTTAGAATTCCGGTTGAATAAGAGTGGTATCCCAACAGCGACTCCTCAGTTACCGAAATACCTGTCTCTTTGTCTCCCACCTATCCTGTGCATATCCAACCAGAACTCAATAGCAGACTGCAGTAAAGCTCCATGGGGTCTTTCCGTCTAGTTGCGGGTAACCTGCATCTTCACACCCAAATCATTACACCTTTCGTGCGGGTCAGAACTTACCTGACAAGGAATTTCGCTACCTTAGGACCGTTATAGTTACGGCCGCCGTTCACTGGGGCTTCGGTTCTCTGCTTCTGATTACTCATAACAGTTCCCCTTGACCTTCCAGCACCGGGCAGGTGTCACCCCCTATACTTCGTCTTGCGACTTCGCAGAGAGCTATGTTTTAGTTAAACAGTTGCTAGGGCCTTTTCACTGCGGCTCTTTCGAGCACCCCTTCTTGCTAACGTACGGGGTTAATTTGCCGAGTTCCTTGGCAACAGTTCTCTCGCTCACCTCAGGCTTCTCGCCTTGACCACCTGTGTCGGTTTTGGTACGGGCCGCTCATCAATTTGCGCCAGAAGCTTTTCCCGGGAACTGGAATCACACTCTTCATTACTTGCTTGCGCGTTCACTTGGTCCGCAGCTTTGATCCTGCAGCCGCATTTTACTGGCTGCCTCTGTTCTGCGTCCTGCCCAATCCATTAAGGACTCGTGCTATCCCTTTCCGTCACTCCATCACTTGATGCGCGGGTGCAGGAATATCTGCCTGCTTTCCATCGGCTACGCCTTTCGGCCTCGTCTTAGGTCCCGACTTACCCAGGGCGGACGAACCTTCCCCTGGAAACCTTGGTCTATCGGTGTGCAGGATTCTCACCTGCATCTCGCTACTCACACCGGCATTCTCACTTCCATACGCTCCACCACTCCTTACGGTATGGCTTCAATGCTGTATGGAACGCTCCCCTACCACCTGTACTTCTGTACAAATCCAAAGATTCGGTACTGCGCTTAGCCCCGGTTAATTTTCGGCGCAGAGATACTCGACTAGTGAGCTGTTACGCACTCTTTCAAGGATGGCTGCTTCTGAGCCAACCTCCTAGCTGTTTGCGCGTCTCCACATCCTTTTCCACTTGGCGCAGATTCTGGGACCTTATCTGTTGGTCTGGGCTGTTTCCCTTTTGACCATGGACCTTATCACCCACAGTCTGACTGCCGGATATTCTTTCACTGGCATTCGGAGTTTGATTTCAGTTGGTATACCGAGATGGCACCCGCGTGAATTCAGTGCTCTACCTCCAGTGACGTCCGTCCGACGCTAGCCCTAAAGCTATTTCGGGGAGAACCAGCTATCGCCGTGTTCGATTGGAATTTCTCCGCTAGTCACAAGTCATCCGCCAGCTTTTCAACGAGGGTCGGTTCGGTCCTCCAGATAGTGTTACCTATCCTTCAACCTGCTCATGACTAGATCACTACGGCTTCGGGTCTGTCCCTTCATACTTACACCCTCTTAAGATTCGCTTTCGCTGCGGCTCCGCTTTGTCAGCTTAACC
Source organism: uncultured Erysipelotrichaceae bacterium (assembly GCA_949289855.1). Taxonomy (GTDB): domain Bacteria; phylum Bacillota_I; class Bacilli_A; order Erysipelotrichales; family Erysipelotrichaceae; genus Bulleidia. The sequence continues at coordinate 11,142 of CASEPS010000080.1, read as the reverse complement.
TCGCATGAAAGGACAACTCGCCGGTTCATTCTACAAAAGGCACGCCATCACACTTTAATGTGCTCTGACTTCTTGTAAGCATACGGTTTCAGGTTCTCTTTCACTCCGCTCCCGCGGTTCTTTTCATCTTTCCCTCATGGTACTGGTCCACTATCGGTCATATAGGAGTATTTAGCCTTGCCTGATGGTCCAGGCTGCTTCCGGCAGGGTTCCACGTGCCCCGCCGTACTCAGGATCCCGCTCCGTCAGCTTCCGGTTTCGCCTAAAGGGCTTGCACCTGCTGCGGCTGAGCTTTCAATCTCATTCGGCTGCCTTTCACTGTCCGTTTATGCGGTCCTTCAACCCCGGCTCGTGCCGGTTTGGGCTCCTCCCCTTTCGCTCGCCACTACTCAGGGAATCACTGTTGTTTTCTTTTCCTCCGGGTACTGAGATGTTTCAATTCCCCGGGTTTTACTCTCACCACCTATATATTCAGTGGCGGATGACGGAGGCTTTCCCCTCCGCCGGGTTTCCCCATTCGGATACCCGCGATTCGTTGACTGTGTACGTCTCCTCGCGGCGTTTCGCCGTTTTCTGCGTCCTTCTTCTGCTCTATATGCCAAGACATCCGCCGTACGCTCTTCCTTGTTTAATCATTTTTCCAAGATTTTATGCTTACTTCTTGCTTCAAGAACTGTTAACTGCTTCTTCAGTTAATCTTTCAACTTCGACGGAAAGACTTCTATCTGTCTTTCCTGTCTGTTATCCGGTTTTCAAAGAACTTCCTCTGAGTGATCTCCACGATCCCTCAAAACCAGTCAGAAACATTTTCACACTTCTTAAACGTGTTTTCTTTCTCCTTAGAAAGGAGGTGATCCATCCCCACGTTCTCGTAGGGATACCTTGTTACGACTTGACCCCAATCACCAGCCCTGCCTTCGACGGCTCCCTCCTTTGCAGGTTGGGCCACCGGCTTCGGGCATTGCCGGCTCTCATGGTATGACGGGCGGTGTGTACAAGGCCCGAGAACGTATTCACCGCGGCATGCTGATCCGCGATTACTAGCGATTCCGGCTTCATGAAGTCGGGTTGCAGACTTCAATCCGAACTGAGACTGTCTTTCAGTGATCCGCTTCACCTCACGGTGTCGCAACACGCTGTAACAGCCATTGTAGTACGTGTGTAGCCCAGGCCATAAGGGGCATGATGATTTGACGTCATCCCCACCTTCCTCCGGTTTGTCACCGGCAGTCTCTTCAGAGTTCCTAACTCAATAATGGCAACTGAAGACAAGGGTTGCGCTCGTTGCGGGACTTAACCCAACATCTCACGACACGAGCTGACGACAACCATGCACCACCTGTCTCCCTGTTAACCTCCACACTATCTCTAGTGCTTTGCAGGGGATGTCAAGGCCTGGTAAGGTTCTTCGCGTTGCGTCGAATTAAACCACATACTCCACCGCTTGTGCGGGCCCCCGTCAATTCCTTTATGTTTCACACTTGCGTGCATACTCCACAGGCGGAATGCTTATTGCGTTAACTCCGGCACCGGGTTGCCCCGATACCTGGCATTCATCGTTTACGGCGTGGACTACTAGGGTATCTAATCCTATTTGCTCCCCACGCTTTCGTGCCTCAGCGTCAGTCTCTGTCCAGGCAGCCGCCTTCGCCTCCGGTGTTCCTCCATATATCTACGCATTTTACCGCTACACATGGAATTCCGCTGCCCTCTCCAGTACTCTAGTCAGCCAGTATCCATGGCTTTATGGGGTTGAGCCCCACGCTTTCACCATGGACTTAACTGTCCGCCTACGCACCCTTTACGCCCAATAATTCCGGATAACGCTCGCCACCTACGTATTACCGCGGCTGCTGGCACGTAGTTAGCCGTGGCTTTCTGGTAAGGTACCGTCACTTACGGATACTCTCCGTACCGTTCTTTCCTTACAACAGAGCTTTACAGTCCGAAAACCTTCTTCACTCACGCGGCGTTGCTCGGTCAGGGTTCCCCCCATTGCCGAAAATTCCCTACTGCTGCCTCCCGTAGGAGTCTGGGCCGTGTCTCAGTCCCAATGTGGCCGTTCACCCTCTCAGGCCGGCTACGCATCATCGCCTTGGTGGGCCGTTACCTCACCAACTAGCTAATGCGCCATAAGCCCATCCACCAGTGTCTCTCACCTTTAACAGTATTGAGATGCCTCATTACTGCCTATCCGGTTTTAGTCCCCGTTTCCAGAGATTATCCCGGTCTCCGTGGGCAGGTTGCTTATGTGTTACTCACCCGTTCGACTTGCATGTATTAGGCACGCCGCCAGCGTTTATCCTGAGCCAGGATCAAACTCTTCATTTGTCTTGTGCTCACCAGATCCTTTGATCTGGATTTCTTTCATAAACTTATTGACGTGTGTTTTGTTTCTGTCTGGTTTTCAAAGATCGTTCATCGCGTTCCCCGCGATTGCTTAAGCATAATACCAATTCATGCCATTTTCGTCAACTGGTTTTTTTACCATTTTTGAAGAAATTTTTTGCAAACATTTTTCATTTTGGCTTTTTTCTGAATTTTCATTCCTCAAATGCCGCATCATTTAACATGTGGCGGTACAGTTTATAGTAGTGATCTATGCTTTCCTGGTTGAATGGATCATCGCCTCTTTCCATGGCTTTGATCAATTCTTCCAGCTGCCACTCTACAATCTCTTTCACTTCTTCTGGATAGCCCATCGACTTTGCATGCTGGTCATATTCATCTTCATCCAGAATCTGATAACCACCATCCGGATAGAGCTTTACATCAAGATCATAGTCAATATTCTTGATTGCCTCTTCGTCATAAACACTTGGTGAAGCAAGATTGCAATAATAGTACACACCAGAATGACGGATCATCGATATGATATTCCACCATCTGTCATCATAGAAGAAACAGATTGCAGGTTCACGCGTCAGCCATTTTCTGCCATCTGCTTCAATTACCCACGCTCTGTTTGTCACGGCAACAACATGTTTTTCATCTGCTTCTATTACATAGCCTTTACACCAGGTGCGATGCAGGCTGCCATCATGCTTGAAACTCTGTATATAAACCTTAGAACCTTTTTTTGGTATCATCGTATCTCCTAAGCAGATCTATTTTACCCTTTTTCAGAAAAATAAAAAGTCCTGTACATTGTACAGGAACCATTCATGCAATAAAGCGGACACCGGATTTCTTCAACCGCTCAATTAACATCGGTACGATCATGATGCATACGATCATCGTCACAAGGTTATACCAGAGATTGTAGCCAAGCGAATATGTCCAGGCAGCCGGTGAACCTGCTGTTGCAGATTCTGGGAACCAGAAATACACACCAGACAAAACAGTGCATACATATTTCAGTAACATGGCAATGACAATACCAAACTTTTTCTTTTCAATCACATACCAGAAAGTGAATGCGCCTGTTGCAAGACCGATGATAACTGCCGCAACCATTGTTATCATTCCAGCTCCAAAGCTGTTATAAATGCCGGCTAAGGAACCTATCGCAATAATTACTGCAAGTACTGCCGCAACCGGTTTAGACACTTTTTCAAACGGCCATAACAAGGATGCCATTCCACAAAGAGCAAGGGGACCAGCATAGTCGAGAATGATCTGGATTGGGGAGACAAAATACATTGGAAACTGCAATACGATGCTCAATCCCCAGGAAAGCAATCCTGTCAGAGCACCTTTGATGAAACCAAGATGATAAGAAGCGATGAATACGGCAATGAGTTCCAGTTCAATGGAACCACCATTTGGCATGTCGAGGAATGGTATGAGGTTCCCCACATACTTCAGTACGATGTACAGTGCGGCATATAATGCCATATATGCCATAGTTCTGATCTTGTTGTTCTTCATAATAAAAACCTCCCAACTAAACATTGGCAGGCGCAGGAAATAGTAGTTGTCGAACTCCCTACGCCAGTATTGCCTGGATCAGGTGATAAGGGTATGTCTCAGCCTAAGGGCACCCCTGTTCACGTGGACTATTGTATCACTGTTTTGTTCTGGTAGAATACTTTTATGAAAACGATTTTGAATAAGCAGATTGCTGCTATGCTTGAAGAAACCGATATGATTGCAGCACTGGCAAATGTTTCTGCCTGTATTTTTACATCTTATGAAAACCTCAACTGGGCTGGTTTTTACTTTGTGAAAAATGATGAACTCATCCTTGGTCCTTTCCAGGGAAAACCAGCATGTACACACATCCCCTTTACAAATGGGGTATGTGGAAAATGCTATCGTGACAAGGCAGTGATGCGCATTGATGATGTAGAAACATTCCCCGGGCATATTGCCTGTGATGCGGCAAGCCGCTCTGAACTCTGTGTCCCGGTAATTGTAAATGGAGAAGTCATCATGGAAATTGATATTGACTCTCCTTTCAGAAACAGGTTTACCGAAGCAGAAGAAAAAGAAATGCTTGCAGCAGCAGAAGACATCGCTTCTGCTTTCAGCAGGCATTCCTGGAAGATCTAACGATATAATTCGTAGACAGAATTCTGTTCGAAATAATTGGTTGCTTCATCAATGGCATATGTGATCGGGAAAAACTGCAGATGGCTTCCACCAACTGTTATTTCACGGATCACATTTTTCTTTGCGAGCTCATTGCGGACTTTGAGAAAAATACTGCTATCCACATCGAGGTCGAGATAGCTGACCCATTCTGGTCCATTCTCTCCATTCATACATGCCCCATGGATATAAATCGGTCTGTCATCTGTCCTGTATTCAGCCAGATGCATGCTTGTGACCTTGTCAAAATCACAACCGATCAATAACACATACCCCTTCAGTTCATAGAGTCGGGCTGCTGGACTTTCCTCAGCAAGCGGGAAATGCAATGACTGTCTGTTACATAACAGCTTTGCATATCTTCCCCATGCCGCATAGGACACAGCAGGATGATTGGTATGCAGAACACCTTCACGATGACGGAAGTTTTCCGCGACTGCACCCATGCCGGGAATATCCGCTTCTGTTACATCATATGGAGGTATGGCATTGCGCACCTCCCGGTAAAGATACGGCTGTACAGCTGGTGCCTGCCAGAGAGATGGTTCACTATTGTCGCTTGTCTGGGTAGGCATCAGGATTGTTCCATTATGACCAAGTACTTCCATCAGGGAGTCGACAATTGTTCTCGCCCCGCCAATCACATAATCAAATGAAGAAAGTGAGGCATGTACTTCCACAATCTGCCCATCTTTCAGACCAAGTTTACGGAGTGTCGAAACAAGCAGTTCTCTGGTCACCGGTTCTTCGACAGTCTTATCCTTGCGATATGGCATCAGAGCTTTGCGTAGGCTTTGGCAATTTCACTGCCAACAGCAGCGTTGTTGAACACCAGACGGATATTGGAATCCAGAGAATTTCCACCGGTGATATCCGCAATCTTTGCCAGAAGGAATGGTGTGCATTCCTTGCCATGAATGCCCTTTTCATCCATTTCAGCAATGGCTTCATCAATTGCCTTGTTGATAACAGACGGATCCATGGAATATTCCTCCGGAATCGGATTGGTGATGAGAATACCACCATCTAATCCAAGATCTCTCTTGGCTTTGACAATGCGTGCAGCATCTTCCGCATCCTTGATCGCATAATCCACCTTGAGTCCACTGCTTCTTGTATAGAAAGCAGGCAGTTCTTCTGTCTGATAACCAAGTACTGGTACACCCTTTGTCTCTAATACTTCAAGGGTCAGCTTGAGATCAAGAATCGCCTTGGCACCTGCACAGATAACCGTCACATTTGTTCTGCCGAGTTCTTCAAGGTCAGCAGAAATATCAAATGTTTCCTGGGCACCACGGTGCACACCGCCAATACCACCTGTCACAAAGAATTCCACACCGGCTTTCGCGGCAAGAATCATTGTTGTGGCAACCGTTGTTGCACCCCATGACTTTTCTGCCATCACAACCGGCAGGTCACGGCGGGAAACCTTTGGAATCGTCTGACCACGCTTGCCCATTTCCTCAATTTCTTCTTTGGAAAGGCCAACAACACCTACACCATCCACAATACCTACTGTAGCTGGTACTGCGCCATGTTCACGGACAATCTGTTCTACACGATATGCAGTTTCCACATTCTGTGGATATGGCATACCGTGGGAAATAATCGTACTTTCCAGGGCAATGACCGGACGCTTTTCGCGCAATGCTGCTTCTACTTCAGGACTGACTCTGACATTCATAAAATACTCTCCTCTATATTCAAATCATTCATATTCGCTTTGATCGCTTCGCTGTTTAACGTTCTTCTTTCCATCTTATCGAGCGCAATTTCGGTTGCGGCGGCAGACAGAGCAAATCGGATTGCCTCATCTGGTTCATATCCATCGGTTCTCATTTTGACATATGCACCAATCAGGGCATCACCACCACCTGTCGCATTTTCTACATGAATATGGCGGTGATGGAACCTGGATATCCTGCCATTTCTGCCAAAGAGAACACCATGTTCCGCAAGGGAAATGAGCACTTCCTTGACACCATGTTCCATAAACCAGCGCACACTTTCAGCACCACTGATCTCATCTTTGATCGCTATGCCATTCATCGCTTCTGCCTCAAACCGGTTAGGCTTGAAGATGGTTATCTGATCCAGCAGATCTATAAACTTTACCGCCTTGGCAGTACTTACCGGATCTACCGCTATTGGACATCGTGCATTTTGCGTAATACAATGCAAGGCTTCTTCTTCAAGATTGGCATCCACGATAATCATATCATCATGATCCAGCAATTGCACAACCCTCGTCAGATGTGACATATCCATTTTGGCAAGAAGCCGCATATCGCTCATCGCCATACGCATATCTCCTGCATCATCCATGATGGCAAGATACATCGATGTTGGTAATCCCCGTATCATCACCGCATCATGGCAATCCATGCCAAGTGCAATGCAGTCTTCCCTGATCATCCTGCCAAAATCATCATCCGCAAAGCAGGTGACAAATCTGACATTTCCCTTCAGCAATGTGCAGATCTCTGCTATATTTCTGCCCACACCACCAAAGGAAAGCGATATTTTGCCAGGATTGGAATCATAGTCCACCAATGGTTTATCACTGATACCGCATATATCGATATTGGCTCCACCAATCACACATATTTCCTTCATTTATCAGACCTCATCAATAGCATCAATTATACATTTTTCTTGTCCTGGCGATATAACTTTTTAACTTCTCATAACAGCTTTCCATCGCCTGCATATCGATGCGCATACCACTTGTCATCCCGGCAGCCTCTTCCAGAGCCGCACGAAAATCTGCCTTCTCTTCTCTTGTCAGTGCGGAAAGATCCCTATTTTGTGCCTCTTCCATCATTTCTCTTAACTGCACTGCCTTTGCCACAAGATCTGCCTGCAGCCTTGCCTGTTCCAGCACCGCATATAACATGAAATGCGCATTATCTTTTGTTTCCATCACCTTGACACCCTCATAAGCAAGCCCAGCCGCCTTGAACGCCATCAGAAGTTCCACAATTTCCGGGATTTCAATATCATGGAAAAGCATGAAAACACCATCCAGCTTCTCATGGGTACCATCCATATCCTGATCAACCCGGAAAGCATCACTGACAGTCTCCGTTAATATTCTGTCTCCGATCACATACATGGCAATTCCATAGCGTTCTGCTACAATCTGATATGCATCCGCAAGGTGATCGCTCATTCCATACACAAGTATCTTCTTCATACCAGTATTCTAGCATCACATTGCGCCTAAAACACATGCAACAATTCCATTTGCGCAGTTTGTTGTTCAACGTGTTAGAATACAGTAAAAGTAATGCAGGAGGTTACGGCATGGAAATCTATGAATCCGCAGAAGACTATCTCGAAGCAATTCTCATGCTAAAACAGCGGAATGGACATGTTCGTTCAGTTGATGTTGCAGAAGAACTTGGCTATTCCAAGGCAAGCATCAGTGTCGCCATGAAAAAACTCCGTGAAAATGGCTACATTGCAATGGACAAGGAAGGCATAACACTGCTGCCATCTGGGGAAGCCATTGCCGAACATATTTATGAGCGCCACAAATTCTTCACCGAATTGTTCATCGCCATCGGTGTCAATCCCGAAACAGCACGGGAAGACGCATGCCGCATAGAACATGGCATCAGTGATGAAACTTTTTCCAAATTGAAGGAAGCACTGGCAAAACTGAAAACCGAAAAATAAAGAGACATGTGCGAAACATGTCTTTTTGTTTACTGTGCATAGATTTCAAGACTGTACTGATGCCGGATAAGTATCAGTACCACTTCATCTTCTGTTTCAACTATTCCTTTTTCCGTTCTCAGCATCCTTCTGCCAATAATATAATCGTTCTTCTCCCTCTCTCCAAGAACGAATATAAATCCCTTGTCATGAATGCCATATACCTTGAGAACATCTTTTTGATTTACCAGACGATATGGATCCAGTCCGGACATTTCCCGCAAATGCAGCCTGTCCTGGCTGACAGCGTTCTCATTCTCTAATTCTTCCTGTACAGCCCGCAGTTCATCCGATAACAGCGATGGATCTACAATCTCGCAATGACAGTTATCCAGCTCTCGTGCTGAAAAATACCGCCACTTGTCAAGCTTTCTGAATCCACCCTCTTCTTTGATAGCAACCAATGCAAAAATCAATTCTCCCAGTTTTGAAACGTATGCGTAGAACAGCAGAGACTCTGCAGAATCTTTGTCAACCTCTTCGATACCCGGTGATTTAACAAGAAGGAATCTATGAGCTGCCCCACGCATCAGACAATCTTCGTCAATGATCATACTCTTACACTCCTATGCAATAATTATCACACTTTTGTGTAAGGAGTACAACCTTTTCTGAAAGCGATTACATTTTTTTGAGATATTTTTTCAAATACGCAAGCTGTGACTCCATGGTCAGCCTGCCAATCTGGTATACACGCTCCATCTTCTCTGGATCATGTTCAATTTTTCCAATGCCTAGAGGATGTGCAGGCTGAATCACAAACACCTCGCCATTCATCTGCATTTCTTTAATCTTCTCCGTTGTTTTGTTATACATCTCATGACGCATAAGCAGTTTCTCATATACCGCAGGATACTTCTTCAATAACAGCTTCATACCATGTTTCATTGACAATGGTTCTTTGACGTAAGATGCAGGACGGGTCAGAACAACCACATTGCGGTCATAGCCAATGGACATAAACCATTCCAGAGGAATAGAATCCGCAATACCACCATCCAGAAGTTCTCTGCCATCAATTTCTACCGCCCTTGAAACAACTGGCATGGAAGCAGATGCCCGCATCCATTCGAGGTTTTCTGAAGTAGCAGTATCCAGACGTTTATACACCGGTTCCCCTGTCATAGCATCCGTACAGACTACATAGAACTCCATCGGATTATTTTCATATGCTTCTTCATCAAACACATCCAGTTTTTCTGGTATTTCATGGTAACAGAAATCCGCCCCATAAAGGTCACCCGTCTTGAACAAGGAATACAGACTGCAATACCTCTTGTCTTTGGCAAACCGTTTGTTATAACGCAAGGTTCTGCCAATCTGCTTTGACTTGTAATTACACCCAAAGCAGGCACCAGCCGAAACACCAACTGCACCATCAAATTCAATATTGTGCTCCATCATCACATCAAGCACACCAGCTGTGAAAAGCCCGCGCATTGCGCCACCTTCAAGCACCAGTCCTTTTTTCATCATTTCACCTCACAAGCTCAGGAACCTGTCCCACATTTCTGTGTCCTTTGTTCCATCTATTTCCAGTCTCCATGTATGATCCTCAACCCTGAGCGTCATCACATAAACACCATTCTGTTTCTCAAAACTATCCAGAAAGCAATCTGTAAACAAATCGAGGTCATGCTGGATATCTTCTTCCTTTACCAGCCTGTCTTCCACTGTCTTTATCGGTTTGAGATCCGCATCAAACAACTGATACCCTTCTTCATATAACCGCCATGTATTTCCAGCAATCCTTACCACAAGATCATTTGTACGCTTACTGACAATGTCCCTGTTACAACTGTTTGTCCCAAGTATTTTCACATTGGCAAGCATCACATCCACATGGTCGTTTCTCTTATCCACACCTTGCAGAACTGCTTCCACAAAGTCAAAATTGTGCATTTCATTTTCTGTTGTAAAACGCATAGTTTCCTCCTTTCGAAAACTGAGATTCATTATACATCAAAAAAGGCGTCCCGCAGGACACCATATCAGGCAAAGACGAAACAGATAATACCCCCGATGATGATATAGACGATGGCATATGGAATGGTCTTGTTTAAAACTGTACTTTCTTTTCCGGCAAGACCTGAAGCAGCACAGCCAATGGCAATGCCTTGTGGAGAAATCATCTTGCCAATGCCACCACCCATGAGATTGGCAGCTGTGAGCCAGAGTTCATCCATACCGATAGCCTGGGCAGTATGCTGCTGAAGAGAACCAAAGAGAACAGAAGTAGATGTACCACTGCCTGTCACAAATCCACCGATCATACCAATAAGTGGTGAAATCAATGGATAGAACTGGCCAGTTACTGCTACAAGCAGTGCCGCAATGGCAGAAATCATACCGCTGTAACCCATGATCTTGGCAGTTGCGAGAACTGAACAGATGGTAAAGATCGTTTTGACATTGGCAATGATTGTCTTGACAAGCACACCGATGATTTCTGAGAAAACTGCTCCCTGGATAAGACCACCGATAATACCCGCAATGATGATCTTGACACCTGGACAGTCAAGCCATGCAAAGGACAAAGAGCCAGGATCATTACCTGTATATACCGTAATAGTACTGGAAACAGAAGCAATTGGATCATGGATGAATGGCACAAGTGAAGAAGTCGCAAGCAGGATGACAAAGATGAGAATGAATGGACTCCATGCCCGCAGTGCTTCACCAACTGTAATATCCAGATTAAATGAACCACCTTTCTTCTTTTCCATGGCAATTGCCACAGCAACCGTCACACCCATGCACACAACCGAACCGAGGATATTTGGGAGTTCCGGTCCAACAAACATCGCTGTCACAAACTGGGGAAGGATGAAGGAAAGCGAAGCGACAAGGCAGAATGCCCACATTCTCTTCAATACCTTCAAAGAGCCT
>CASEPS010000079.1 GCA_949289855.1 uncultured Erysipelotrichaceae bacterium | reverse complement strand
ATTCGACATTCAAGAGGCATATAGAGACTATACGGACCCCGAATTCACGCCAAAGCCTGTAGCCCATATCCCAGAACAGTTTAATGGTGTGGCATAGCCAAGATTTATGGTTTATAAATGAATTAACAAAACAACCACGTAATTGTTAAAAGGAGGAAATGAAAAATGAAACGTCTTGTTACAATACTACTTTCAGCTTTGTTAATGATGAATTGCGTTTATTCTTCTACTGGAAGAGTATTTGCATTGGAAGATGCAGAGCAAAAAGTAACTGCAAATGTTGCTTCACCAAGAGAATTTTTAAGAGGAACACATACTAGTATAGAGACATATGGCGCTGGTTATCAAGTCAAGGTTACAATCAATTATACATATCGATATGAGGCGTCAAATGTTTCTGGTAAATATATTACAGGCATACTAGGTGGTGATGTTGTAGAATATCGCCTTTGGACATCGGTTGGTAATTCTAATATTCATGTTAATAATGTAACATATAGCGAAAATCATCAGGTTGCCAGAGTTCCTGTTTCTTATGATGGTAGCATTGGATCTGGTAATAATATACATGTAGATGAACTTGTGACAATTGATCTCACATGACTAAATTATTCAGGCTTCTGCGTATTGCAGAGGTCTTTTTCTATGGTATAGTGAAGACAGAAGTACAGTTTGAAAATCATTGAAAAGGAGGTGTCTATGCGCTACATCTGCACCATATGCGGGTACGTGTATGACGATGAAAAGGAGAAGGTTCCTTTCAGCGAACTTCCCGACAATTGGGTCTGCCCGATCTGTAAGGCAGGCAAGTCGGCATTTAAACAGGAAGAGGTAAAGGAAGAAAAGAAGGTGGAAGTCAAGCCACTTGTTGTGGATGATGACATGAAGCAGTTATCTGCTGGTGAGCTTTCTGCTATCTGTTCCAATCTTGCCAGAGGTTGTGAAAAGCAGTATAAGGCAAGGGAATCACAATTATTTACAGAACTTGCTGCATATTTCAAAGCTGCTGCACCAGAGATTGAAGGTGCAGATGAGACGATGCTGCATGATCTGTTACAGGATGACCTTGAAAGATTGTATCCTTCGCTTTCTTCCATTGCCAAAGAAGAAGGAGACCGCGGTACCCAACGCATCACTGTCTGGGGTGAAAAGGTAACTGCTATTCTTTATTCAGTATTGGAACGGTATGAAAAAGAAGGTGATGCCTTCCTGAAAGACACAAAGATCTGGGTATGTTCGGTATGTGGGTTTGTCTTTGTAGGAGATGAGGCACCAGAAATCTGTCCGGTATGCAAAGTTCCGGCATGGAAGTTTGATTGCATAGAAGGGAGGACATCATGAAAACACGTGTTGCAGTAAGAAATCTGAGACTTTGTACAAAGGACTGCCTTTGTCTCTATGTCTGTCCAACAGGTGCTGCAGATACAGAAGACAGCATCATTGATGTCAACAAATGCATCGGCTGTGGTGTCTGTGCAGATGCCTGTCCATCTGCTGCCATTTCCATGGTACCTCTGGAGTATCCTCCTCAACAGAAGAAGGAACCAGCTGTCGTTGAGTGTGCAATGCTTCTTGCCAAAAACAAGACAAAAGAAGAAACCATTGCGATGCAGTTAAAGGAAACAGCTGAAAGTGATCGTGCCTATCGTCTTTTTGCCGCAATGGAAAAAGCCGTCCGTCTTGTGCATGAAGACATTGCCCGTGAAGCCGGATATATGCTGCCACAAAGTGGCAATACACATGCTCTGTTGAAGGAATGGGTAAACAATCCACCAGCTGATGATTTCCCTGTACAGGCAGCGAAAGATCTGCTGGAAAGCATTCCTGATAATGACAAGAAGACAAAGAAGTACAAGTGTCTTGTATGCAATGCTGAATTTGAGGTGGCAGAAGGTGTAGAACCGGTCTGTCCGATCTGTAAGGCAAAAGGCGATCAGCTTGTGGAGATCTAATGATGACAGCTCCCTGAGGGGAGCTTTTTGGTGGAATAAAAGTATTTTCAATACAGGGGAAGTGATGTTTGGAAATTTTCAATTGACAATCAAAGTGAATTGACAATTCATGGCATAAGCGTAATATAGAACGCGTTGAAAGCCTTGCAATAGAGGAGCGGCCAACAAGAGTAACCATGTGGAGATTTGTCATTTGTGGATACATGGTGAAAGGGAAGGTTGCCGAAGCGGTGGTATTTGACAGGTACCATCAGCTGGGACGTAACAGAATATGTTGCGTACTCTCACTGTAAACAGTGGTGGAGCTATTGAAGAATGGACATTCTTGTGATAGCGCGCACTGCGTTATCACTTTTTGTTTTCTGGACACATTGTAAGGCCGAAAAGGAGGATAGATATGATAGCGTTTCTTGACTGGCTCAACGGTGTGCTCTGGGGTGTACCGCTCATTGCATTGATGATTATTGCAGGATTGTATTTCACAGTCCGCTCTGGTTTTTTCCAGTTCCGTCATTTTGGCTGGATTGTTTCGCATACAGCGGGCAGACTCATGAAAAAAGATGAAAATGTAAGTGACAAAAATACCATTTCACCATTTGAAGCCATCTGTACAGCAATTGGTGGAACAGTTGGTTTTGGTAACATTGCCGGTGTTGCGACAGCAGTTGCTTCTGGTGGTCCAGGTGCAGTGCTATGGATGTGGCTGACCGCTTCACTTGGTCTTATTCTCAAACAGGTAGAAGTAACACTTGGCTGTTATTATCGCAGCACAACGGCTTCCGGCAGTAAAGTTGGTGGACCGACATATTACATGCAGAAAGGACTTGGTGAAGAAAAACACTGGGGCAAGTTCTGGAAGATTCCGGCTGTGATCTTTGGTATTGGTATCTTCTCTACATTCTTCATCACTTCCAGCAACCTCACTGCTTCAGAAGTTGTTGCCGGTGCATTCCGCCTTGGTGACATTAACATTGGTAACTTTGTTATTGAAGGGGAAATCATCATTGGTATTGTGCTTTGTATCATTACGTACATCATCACATCCGGTGGTGTCAAAGGGGTCGCTTCCGTCTTCAGCAAGCTTGTGCCTTTCATGAGCATTGCCTACATTATCATGGGTCTTTTGATTGTCATTGCCAATATTGAAAACGTACCATCTGCTGTAGCCATGATCTTCCATGACGCTTTCACTGGTACGGCTGCTGTTGGTGGCTTTGCGGGTGCTGCAGTTTCCCAGATTGTACAGACTGGTATGGCACGTTCTGTCTATTCCAATGAAGCAGGCTGGGGTACATCTCCGATGATTCATGCGTCCAGTAACACAAGACATCCTGTAGAACAGGGCCTCTGGGGTACATTTGAAGTCTTCTTCGACACATTTGTTGTCTGCTCCATCACTGCTTTTTCTGTCATCTTCAGCGGTATGTGGACAAGTGGAGCGACTGGTGGGGAACTTGCATTGAGTGCCTTTGACCAGAGCTTTGGCTTCATTGGCAGTGTCATGCTTGCCATCATCATGGTCATCTTTACTGTGACAACTTCCGGGGGCTGGTTTACCTACTACATGGCTATTCTTGAACACATGAACATGAAGGAAAACAAGTTCACAACCATCCTCATGAAACTGTTCTATGCCGTAAGAGCATTGCCTGGACTTCTTTGGACAATCTACCTTGTCAAGATTTCCAACACTGGTTTCATCTGGACAGTGGTCGATATCACTTCTGCCATTCCAACATTTGTCAATGTCTTTGTCATCCTCATGCTTTCTGGAAAGTACTTCCAGTTATTGAAGGACTATAAAGCCCGTTATATGGGTATTGGCAAGGTGGATGAGAATATGGTTCTCTTCTATGAAGACAAGGAGAAAACAAAATGAAACAGGTATTTATCAATGGTACTGTCTATACCGGGAATGGCATGTGTGAAGCCTTTGCCATAGAAGATGGCAGATTCATCGCAACTGGTACGTCCAAAGAAATGATGGAGCGTTATCCAGAAGCAGATACAATCGATCTTTCTGGCAGGTTTGTGTGTGCTGGTTTCAATGATTCCCATATGCATTTGTTAAATGATGGCTATGGTCTTTCAAACCTTCCTTTAGCTGAGCATACCGGTTCTCTTTCAGAACTGCTCAGCTATATGAAAGCAGAAATCAAAAACAAGCACATCACACCTGGTACCTGGGTACGGGGAAGGGGATGGAACCATGACTTCTTTTCTGATGGGCATCGTTTTCCAACCCGCTATGACCTGGATAGTGTTTCCATAGAACATCCAATTGCCATCACCCGTGCCTGTGGTCATGCCTGTGTCGTCAATTCCAAAGCATTGGAACTCATTGGTGTAACAAAGGATACACCACAGATTGAAGGTGGCAGGTTTGATGTTGATGAAAATGGAGAACCAAATGGCATTTTCCGTGAAAATGCTTTGGATATGGTCTATTCGAAATTCCCAATGCCAACAAGGGAAGAACTCAAGGAGATGATGGTTGCGGCTATGTACCATCTCAATTCCTATGGTGTGACATCTTCGCAGACAGATGACTTTGTTGTTTTCCATGGTCTTGATTACCATGAAGTCATTGCGGCTTACAAGGAACTGGAACAGGAAGGCAGAATGACAGTTCGTGTGTATGAACAGAACCATTTCACCAATATCGATGACCTCAAAGGGTTTATTGAAGAAGGCTATAACACAGGAGTAGGAACAGATGTCTTCCGGTTTGGACCACTCAAGATGTTAGGAGATGGTTCTCTTGGTGCCCGCACTGCCTATCTCAGTGCACCATATAGTGATGATCCTTCTACCTGTGGTATTCCGGTATACAGTCAGGAGACATTTGATGAAATGCTTGGCTATGCAAATGAACATGGCATGCAGGTAGCCATTCATTCCATCGGTGATGGGATACTCGACAGAATTCTCAATGCCATTGAAAAGACATTAGAGAAACACCCGCGTCCTGATCACCGCCATGGCATCATCCATTGTCAGATCACAAGACCTGACCAGCTTGAACGTATGGCAAAGCTCAACCTGCATTGCTATGCACAGACCATCTTCCTTGACTATGACATCAAAATTGTAGAGGAAAGAGTTGGCAAAGAAAGAGCTGCTTCGAGTTACAACTTCAAGACACTGATGAACAAAGGTGTCTGTGTGTCCAATGGTTCGGACTGTCCGGTAGAACAGCCGGATGTGCTCGGTGGCATGCAATGTGCTGTGACCCGTTCCACATTGAAGGAACATCTTGGTCCATATCTTCCTGAAGAAGCTTTTACGGTGAAGGAAGCATTAGACAGTTTTACAACCAACAGTGCCTATGCTTCATTTGAAGAAGACAAGAAGGGTAAAATACAGGAAGGCATGCTGGCTGACTTTGTCATCCTGGATGAAAGTCCATTGACTGTAGATCCGTATCACATCCATGATATTCAGGTTCTTGAGACATGGATGAATGGCAATTGTGTATATACGAAATAATGAATGCGCTGCTTTATCGCAGCGTATTCTTTTTGTTGGTTTCGTGCTATCGTAGTTATAGAGAAACATTGTTTGAAAGGGAGTGTATGTTCATGAAATCATTTGTACCGGCTACTGGAAATTATGCATCACCAGTACTTTGGATTGGCATCATTGTTGTGGCAGTGATAGCTCTTGTTGCTGTGATAGTTATGAAAAAGAAGAAGTAAAATGATCAATCTCAATGAAATCGAACGTTACAGGGAAAATAACCGCATTGAGGCTAAGAAGGCACTTGGCGGACTGCCTGAAAGCATATGGGAAACCTATTCCGCCTTTGCCAATACCCTAGGTGGCATCATTCTGCTTGGGGTAGAAGAATACAAAGATCATTCCCTGCATACGGTAGACCTTCCTCATCCCGAGGAAATGGTTGCTTTGTTCTGGAACAAGATCAACGATGCACGTAAAGCAAGTGTGAACATTCTTTCGAGAAGTGATGTTTTCATCGTGGAAAGTGGTGGCAACCACATCATCTGTATCAATGTACCACGTGCTTCAAGAAGAGAAAGACCGGTCTATATCAATGGTCATATTGAGGAAAGTTACCGCAGGTCTGGAGAAGGAGACTATCGTTGTACAAAGGCTGAAATTGAAAGCATGCTGCGTGACGCAGAGAAGGAAACACGTGATATGCGCATATTGCCACAAGTACAGATGGATGGTCTTGATGAGAGGACCTGGCTGTCTTTTCGCAGTGCACTTGTCTATGCCAAACCGGAATCTCAATATGAGCTGGAAAGTGATGCGGAACTGCTTGTAGAAATACATGGGGCTAAGGAAACTGGTGGAAGTCTTTCACCAACACGGGCAGGTTTACTGATGTTCTTTTCTGAAGAACAGATTCATGCCATCTATCAGCACTATGCACTGGTATGTGATGACAGGGAAGTACATGGCAATCTCTATTCCTTCTATGAACAAATGAAAGAAAGAATCCAGCACCTTTCCATGGAAAGTGATCTTCGCCATGCGGTACTCGAAGCGATGCTGAATTGCATTGTCAATGCGGACTATGAAGCAGGTGGTCCTCTTTCCATTACCTTTTCACCAGATGAAATCCGCATGGAAAACCCTGGTTCGTTCCGCATAGCCTTTGAACAGGCAGTGGATGGTGGCAATGCGGATCCCCGCAACAGTGCCATTGCCCATATGTTCAATCTGATTGGAGAGGGCAGTCATACTGGCAGCGGCATACCTGGTATTTGGAGTACATGGAGAAAACATGGACTGGCAACTCCTGTATTGAAACAGGAATTTGGCAAAGACCGTACCGTACTCATTCTGCCTTTGTACAAAGGAGAGAAAGAAGAAGTCAAAGAGACACGTCTTGTCAAACGTGCCCAGACAGCTTTCATCATCCAGTATCTGACTGACAATGTACATGCGACAGCTGAGGAGTTATGTGAAGTGATGCATGTAGAAGAAAAGACGATGCAGAAACTCTTATCTTATCTGTTACAGAAAGAAATCATCACCCATGATGATTCACTATGTCCGATCTATCGGCTTCGTGCATAAGTTGTACGTATAGGACTATATTGCAGGAAAGTATTTGATGTCAGTGTGTTCACTTTCTACAATACATGTAGTTCAGGAGGTCAATGATATGACAGAAATCAAAACAGATATTTCTTCTTTTCCGGTTGGTGAACTTAACCCATAGGGAAAGTATTTCACAGGTGAGAGTTATCTTTCTCCTATGACATCAAAAGATGATCAGGTCGACATTAACAATGTTACCTTTGAACCAGGCTGCATCAATAACTGGCATGTACACCATGGCCGCCAGCAGATTCTTGTCTGTGTTGGTGGTGAAGGCTGGTATCAGGAATGGGGCAAGGAAGCCATCAAGATGAAACCTGGTGATGTCATTTCCATTCCACTGGATGTGAAGCACTGGCATGTTGCCACAAAGGATTCCTGGTTTGCTCATCTCTCCATTACGGTAAATGGTGTTGAAGGCAGTAATGAATGGCTTGAACCAGTTGATCCTGCAGCATATGATTCTTTGAAATGAAAATGATGATCCTGCTTCTGCAGGATCTTTTTTGCATAAGTAGAAAACCTTGAACCATGAAGAAACACAGGCAGTACTTGAAGCTTTATGCAACGGACAAAACGTACATACCTTTGAAGAAGCGACACAATTCATTCAGCAATACTTCATGGAAAATCTGACGTACAGCACAACACCTGGAAGAACACCATTCAATGAAGATATTGTGGAGACATTTCTCTTTGAAACAAAACAGGGGTATTGCCAGCACTATGCAAGTGCTGCAGTACTTATGTACAGGCTGTTTGGCATACCATGCCGCTATGCGACAGGATATGTGGTAATGCCAGATGATTATGTGCAGAATGAAGAAGGCAGATGAGAAGCAGAAGTCAAAGATACAAGTGCCCATGCCTGGGCTGAAGTATTTGATGAAAACATCGGCTGGACACCAGTGGATATGACACCAGGATAGAATGGAACGATCATACCTTCCTATCCGGGTATTGATTTTGCATTGCCAGAATTCGGGAATGCGGAAACTGTAAATGAACAACCAGTTGCCGACAATCCAACGGCAGCAGCACCTGTCACAGAAGAAAGAGACTGACTTTGTTCTTCACTTCTATGAAGATGTTAAAACTGCCTATGCAAACAAAGCAAAAGGGATTCACCGCCTTTATTAGTTGTGGAAGGACTGATACAATGAAACTATGGTTGAACAGACAATAGATGGTATTTCATTTCATTTGGAAAAAGAACATGATTTTTCTTTTCTCACAAAGTATGGGAAAGTATTTTCCATTATCGATTCCACAGGTTCTGGTTGTATCTGTTTTGGTATAGAGAACAAAGACAAGAAGGTATTTGTCAAAGCTGCTGGTGCACATACTACTGAAGCAGAAGTCAGTGCAGAAGAATCTATTCATCTCTTGCATAAGGCAACAGAACTTTACAAAGTATTAGCTCATCCGCATCTCATTCATCTTTCAGAGGCATATGCCATAGATGACCTGTTTGTGGCGGTATATGACTATGCACAAGGGGAATGCCTTTTTGACCATTGGAACTTTGATTATTACAAGGCACATCCTGAGGTACTTACACCATGGCAGAAGTTCTTTGCACTTCCAGTGGATAAGAAACTTTCTGTCACAGAAGTACTGTTCTCCTTTCTTATGCATTGTGTACAACATGGTTATGTGGCAGTGGACTTCTATGACAGCAGTATTATGTATGACTTCAATAAGGATACTGTCACATTATGTGACATTGACCTGTTTGCAAAAGCACCTGTGATCAACACAGTGGGTGTAGACTACCCTGGCACAAGGCGTTTCAAGGCACCGGAGGAATATGAAAAAGGCGCATTGATTGATGAAAGAACTACTGTATTTACCCTTGCGGCATTGTTGTTTTCCTTCTTCAGTACGATAGAAAAAGAAGAAATGAAGAAGCGGTATGAAACAAAGGTTGTGCTTCCTCCACATAGAAGTGCATTTATGGTGAACTACTCCGACTTATAGAAGTCGGAGCTTCCTGCTTCAACCACTACTGCACTGGCTGCGATTTCTCACAACGCAGTGTCTTACACAATGTCCA
>CASEPS010000078.1 GCA_949289855.1 uncultured Erysipelotrichaceae bacterium | reverse complement strand
TTATGGAAAGGCTGATGAGAAATACAGTTCTGAACTGAAAAGAGACAGGCGCAAGAAAGAAAAGCTGCTTCTTGATTTTGGAGATGTCTATTTCCTGCATCAGCTGATTCACAGCCTTGGTTATGACAAGGTTCTTGAATCTGTCGGCTATGGAAACGCGGATACGCTAAAGGCTATGCTTATGTATTACATTGTCTCTGAAAAAGCCAATGTACATGCACAGACATGGTTTGACGGAAGTATTGCACGCATTCTGTATCCGGATGCCAATGTCAAGTCACAAAGGATATCAGACTTTCTTTCTGCCATTGGTGAGGAAAGTAGGCAGCAGAACTATTTCAGAGCACATATCAGCTGGGTGATGAGTACTATTTCTTCTGACCCTGCTGTTATAGTGGACAGTACAGGCATTCCCAATGACATTGATACTTATCTGAAGAACTGGAGTAATCACAATGGGAAGATTTCAAGGGAGACAAGAATGACTTCTGCAGTACAAAGAGATTCTGGATTTCCACTTCTTTACAGATTACACCCAGGCAATATAGTTGATTCTTCCACATTGCAGAGAACTATCCTTACGCTTTCCATGTATGATGTAGAAACAGATTCAGCCCTTCTTGATGCAGGATACTGTACTTCAGGCATCGTTGATGATCTGTATGAACATGATATTGACTTCATCACAAGATTGCCGGAAAGAAACAGTGTTCTGTACAAAGAGATACTGGATAAATGCCTTCCCGGGCTTCAAAAGAAGGAAAACATGATCGAGCATAACGGAAGATTCATGTATGTGACCATGACAGAAATTACCATCGGAACAGGAAAACACACAGCTTATGCATGCCTTGGCATGGACATAGACAGAAGCACGGATGAGATACACAAAGCTTCAAGGAAGAGTGGGAAGAAAAGAAAAAGCATTGATGAAATGCATGACATCATCACCAATGCAGGTCTGTTTGTATTGGTATCATCTCTTCCCTATCCATCAGATGGCATAGTACCTGCATACTACACCAGACAGCTCGTTGAACAGTATTTTGATATAAGCAAGGGAATATCAAGGCTGACACCGTTAAGAGGACATTCAGAAGAAGTAATATATGGGCATCTTCTTCTTTGCCAGGCAGCAGCCACAATCAACCTGTATATCCAGCAGAAGATGAAGGAATATCCCGATGGCAGAGAGGAACTGTTAATGACATTAAGGAATCAGAAATGCACTGTCTATGACACAAAGATAATCACAGCAGAACCACAGTCAAAAGCTAATGAATTCTACGATGCATTTGGGGTAGAATGCCCCTCATCATTCCAGAAGAAAGATGGGAAACTCGTACCTGATGCAGGAAAGAAAAAGCAGGGAGATTAATAGTAGTTATAATTTATACCCGGGAATTTAAGATGATTTTCTCGGATTTCTGCTTTTAGTTTCTCAAATATCCAGCGTAAAGGTCATTTATAGTTCATTTTCGCCGACAAAGTTAAGGAAAAAATATTGGTGTCTATAACATTGAAATAGTACATTTATTATGCTAATCTGGTTTTAGTACAAATATAAATGCTGATGTGGGCATAGAAAAAAGGATATAGAGGTTTATGGATGTGTTAAGTGTAGCGAGATTCAAAAATGGCGACAGTTATAAAAGACTGGTTATACTTTGATCAGTCTGTATTGTGGCTACTTTTCTATTACTTTTACGTTTTTTGTAATGGTAATCATCTGAAATAGACTGTGGATATACTTTGCGTGACTGGATAATTATGTTCATTACATAGAAAACTTGAGTGTCGAAAGTGTTTTCTGGCTATATTTGTATACTCTAACCACTACATGAATGACCTGATAAACTAGTAGTTATGATTGACAGAAAAAAAGGCATATTCTAGAGTAGTCTTTTCTCCTGCTTATTATTTATGCATACCAGGTTGAATACATGATCACAAAATCATTAATGTAACTAGTCATTGCTGTTTATACCCATTTCACGTTTTTTCTCAAGAGAAATAATATGAAGAAAATAAATTCAATAGTTTTAGGTGTTGCTGTATCGCTATTTTTGGGTACATCTTTTGTTACTCCTATACAGGCTAATGATAATTTGTATAGTATTTTTGATTATTGCTTAGCAGTTCAAGATGAAGCAGAGAAATATGGAATTGAGGTTACGATATTTGATTATGACACTTCAAAACCAATAACTGAACAAACAATTGAATATGGCGTTGAATCAGTGCAAAAATTCGCGAATAGTATTCAGATAAAAGAAGTGAACACTTCTTTGGAAAGTTCTGAAGATAAATCCGCATCCAGAGCAATTATACCTGAAAGAAGAACGAGGTCAAAATCTCACATTATCACATGTGCTTTTGGCGCAGTGAATATAACTGTTCAAGCTACTGCTGATGTTGATGTGAATGCACTTAGAATAATGTATGTGTATAGTACAAACGCTTATCCAAATGGATATAATATCAATTTTTCTTCATGGAGTACCGAAAGTATTTCACAAAATGATAATAGCCCAAGCGATGGTTACTTAAGTGGAAGAGTAATTGGACTTTGTTCATTTACGTATGCTGATCCGATTACAGGGATTTCTACAGGCTATTCTTCACGAGAGGGCTTTGACTATACAATTAATTTTCGGTGAAGCGTTGGAGGCGAGAAAATGCTTTGGACAATTATTATTACAGCATATTACATCGTTTCGGCACTATTGACACTTACAATGTTAGTGGTTCTGATTCTTTGTGGTATCAAGTACCTTAAAAAAGAATAGCGATTTGTATAATCGGATTATGACACGGACTGGCGGCAAATCTTATGAAGAGATGAGTTGACGCACAATTGCATGATAAGGCACCGAACTGCGTTTGGAATCGTTAAGAATGCGTAAAATGGCACATGGGATTGTCTTTACTTTCATGCCCGTTTCTAATAATATATTGCTGTCTTTGGGCAGGAGAGAGGAATGGCGATGATTGCAAATACAGTATTCAATTTTGATGGTTATGCAATATGGAAAGGCTTCAATCTGTCCAACAGTGTATTTTTGTCATATCACTATAACAAGCGTTAAATAAGCTCATGGTTTACCCGTGGGCTTTCTTTCATTTTGAGGAGGTTAGAGATGAAAAAAGCAGCGATCATTATGGGTAGTGCCAGTGACCTTTCCGTCATGGAAAAGGCAACAGGCATTCTGGACAGTTATGAAATTCCGTATGAAGTACATGTCTATTCTGCACACCGCACACCACATGAGGCAGCAGAGTTTGCTGAGAAGGCAAAGGAAAATGGCTTTGGTGTCATCATTGCCGGGGCTGGTATGGCCGCGGCACTTGCTGGTGTACTTGCCGCACATACAACCCTGCCGGTTATCGGTGTACCGCTCAAGAGTGCAGCCCTGGATGGTGTAGATGCCCTTCTTGCGACATGTATGATGCCTTCGGGCATTCCGGTCGCAACGGTTGCCATTGATGGTGCAAAGAATGCGGCATATCTTGCGGCTGAAATCCTTGCGGTTGGTGATGAAGCACTGGCAAAGAAGATTTCCGATGACCGCGAGAAAATGCATGACGATGTCATTGCCAAAAATGAAGAAGTCGCAAAGAAGTTTGCGAAATAAGAAAAGGAAGGAAGAAGATGGAGAAGAGTTTCAGCGAGAGCTATAAGGAAGCCGGTGTTGATGTAACTGCCGGCTATGCATCAGTCGAACTGATGAAAAAGGATGTCGCAAGTACGGCCCGTGCGGAAGTACTTGACAGTATTGGCGGCTTTGGTGGACTGTTTGCACCAAATGTCAAAGGTATGGAAAAACCGGTTCTTGTGTCAGGGACAGATGGTGTTGGCACAAAACTGAAACTTGCCATCCTTCTTGATAAACATGACACCATCGGTATTGACTGTGTCGCTATGTGTGTCAACGATGTTGTCTGTGCAGGTGCAGAACCATTGTTCTTCCTGGACTACATTGCCTGTGGAAAGAACTATCCGGAAAAGATTGCGACCATTGTCAAAGGTGTCGCAGAAGGTTGTAAGGAATCTGGTTGTGCACTGATTGGTGGAGAAACAGCAGAACATCCGGGTATGATGCCGGAAGAGGAATATGACCTTGCTGGTTTTACCGTTGGTATGGTCGATGAAAAAGACATTCTCGATAAGAACAATGTCAAAGAAGGTGATGTGCTCATTGGCCTTGCGTCCAGTGGTGTACATTCCAATGGTTTCTCTCTTGTGAGAAAAGTGTTCGATATCACAACACGTGAGAGCCTTGAAAAGACATATGCAGAACTTGGTGGAAAGACACTTGGTGAAGTATTGCTTACACCAACAAAGCTCTATGTCAAACCTGTACTCAATCTGTTGAAGGAAGTACATGTGAAATCCATTGCCCATATTACAGGTGGTGGTTTCTATGAAAATATGCCAAGAGCGTATGGTGAAGGTCTTGATGCGTATATTGAAAAGGGTTCCTGGACAATTCCACCAATTTTCTCTTTGATTCAAAAGGAAGGCAATATTTCCGAACATGATATGTACAACACCTTCAATATGGGTGTAGGCATGATGGTCATTGTCGCTAAAGAAGATGTAGATAAGTCACTTGCTGTATTAAAGGACAATGGTGTAGAAGCCAATGTGATCGGACATATGGTAAAGGGCGATCATACGGTCGTCTTCGGAGAATAATATGACGCGTATTGCGGTATTGGTCTCGGGTGGTGGTACTAACCTGCAGGCGCTGATTGATGCAAAGCACGACGGAAAACTGCCACATGGTGACATTGTGCTTGTGGTCGCAAGCAGACCCGATGCTTATGCATTGGAAAGGGCAGAGAAAGCTGGCATTGAAAGTGTTGTGGTCAGAAGAAAGGATTATGAAAATCCTGAGGACTACGATGTGGCTATGCTTGAAGTACTTCGTTCTCATGACATTGAAGAAGTCATCCTTGCCGGTTTCCTGAGCATTCTTGGTGAATCCGTTATTGCGGCCTATCCCGAGCGTATTCTCAACATCCATCCATCCCTCATTCCGTCCTTTTGTGGAAAAGGTTTCTATGGTCTCAAGGTCCATGAAGCTGCGTTGGAACGTGGGGTAAAGGTGACCGGTGCTACGGTGCACTATGTTAATGAAATCCCGGATGGTGGAAGGATATTATTACAGAAAGCTGTAGAAATTCAGGATGGTGATACACCTGAAGTATTGCAGAGAAGGGTGATGGAAGAAGCGGAGTGGATTCTGTTGCCTGCGGCTGCTGAAATGGTGGCAGAACGAATCGAAAAGGAGAAGAATGATGAGTGTAAATCTGTTTGAATATTTGTCCGGTAAGGCATACCCGGGCCGTGGTATTGTGATTGGCAGAACCCCATGTGGAAAGAAGATGCGCATTGCGTACTTCATCATGGGCAGAAGTGAAAACAGCCGTAACCGCATTTTTGTGGAAACAGAAGATGGTATCCGTACCGAGGCATATGATCCTTCAAAGATGGTAGATCCAAGTCTCATCATCTATCATCCGGTACGTGTTGTGAATGGTGTGACAGTTGTCACAAATGGTGACCAGACTGATACCATCCGTGATTTCCTTGTGGAAGGAAAGAGCTTTGAGGATGCGTTGCGCACCCGTACATTTGAACCAGATGGACCAAACTGGACACCGCGTATCAGTGCTATTGTCAAAGGGTACGCAGTGGAAATGTCCATTTTGAAGAGCGATGATGGCAATGACAAGAATGCATGCCGTTACTTCTATGACTACAGTGAAATCCTGAATGGTACAGGCCGTATCATTCATACATACCAGGATGATGGTAATCCGATTCCTTCCTTCACAGGTGAACCGGTCAGATTTGACCTTGTCAAGGAACCATTCGAAGACTGGTCAAAACACATCTATGAAGCATTGAACAATGATAATAAGGTTTCCCTGTTTACACGTCAGATTGATATTGAAACAGGTGAGACAAAGACTATGATTTTCAATAAGAAAGAAGGAGAATAAACATGGCTAACGAATTGCAGTTAAAGTATGGCATGAATCCTAACCAGAAGCCTTCCCGCATCTATATGGAAGATGGTTCTGAACTTCCGGTTACTGTTCTCAATGGTCGTCCTGGTTTCATCAACTTCCTGGATGCCCTCAACAGCTGGCAGCTTGTCAAAGAGCTCAAAGAGGCGACAGGTCTTCCGGCAGCCGCAAGTTTCAAGCATGTTTCTCCTGCTGGTGCAGCAGTTGGTCTTCCTTTGAGTGATGTGGAAAGAGCGATCTATTTCACAGGTGATCAGGAACTGACACCACTGGCATGTGCCTATGCAAGGGCAAGAGGAGCAGACCGCATGAGTTCCTATGGTGACTTTGCGGCATTGTCAGATATTTGTGATGCGGAAACGGCTAACCTTTTGAAGGTAGAAGTTTCCGATGGTGTCATCGCCCCTGGTTATACTGAGGAAGCACTTGCCATTCTCAAGACAAAGAAGAAGGGCAATTATCCAATCATTCAGATTGATCCGGACTATGTGCCTGCAGAAATGGAACACAAGCAGGTATTCGGTGTGACATTTGAACAGGGCAGAAACAATGCCCATATCGATTCTTCCTGTCTTGAAAACATCGTGACAAAGAACAAGGAAATGACAGAAGACGCAAAGCGTGACCTTGTCATTACCCTCATTACATTGAAGTATACACAGTCCAATTCTGTTGCCTATGCAAAGAATGGACAGGTTATTGGCGTAGGTGCAGGTCAGCAGAGCCGTGTTCACTGCACAAGACTGGCTGGTGGAAAGGCCGATAACTGGTGGTTAAGACAACATGAAAAGGTATTGAACCTGCCATTTGTGGACAACATCAGAAGACCTGACCGCGATAATGCGATTGATAACTATATTGGTGAACATCCAGAGGATGTATTGCGTGATGGGGAATGGCAGCGTGTCTTTAAGACAAAGCCTCAAGAGTTGACAAAGAGAGAAAAAGAAGAATGGCTCAGCAAGCTTTCTGATGTATGCATTGGTTCTGATGCTTTCTTCCCATTTGGTGACAATATTGAACGTGCAGCCAAGAGTGGTGTCAAATATGTAGCAGAACCTGGTGGTTCCATCCGTGATGACAATGTCATTGAAACATGTGACAAATATGAGATGGTCATGGCCTTCACCGGTCAAAGATTGTTCCACCATTAATGGTTAGAAAGAAGGGTATGATGAAGGTACTTGTAGTTGGTTCGGGTGGACGCGAACATGCTGTGATCCGCAAACTTTCCGAAAACAAGACGATTGATACAATCTACTGCGCACCTGGCAATGGTGGTATTGCCGACCTTGCGACTTGTGTGGACATCAAAGCAACAGATATCGAAGGTATGGTTGCTTTTGCGAAGGAAAATGTGGACTTCTGTGTGGTCACACCGGATGATCCGCTGGCCATGGGTATGGTGGATGCTATGGAAGCAGCTGGTATTCCATCATTTGGACCGGATAAGAAGGCGGCTGAGATTGAGGCAAGCAAGGTCTTTGCCAAGAACCTCATGAAGAAATATGGTATTCCGACTGCTGCCTATGAAGTGTTCGATGATGCTGAGAATGTATTGGATTACCTCAAAGAAAAGAACATATGGCCTTCTGTCATCAAGGCAGATGGACTTGCGCTTGGCAAGGGTGTATTGATCGCAAAGAACTATGCAGAAGCAGAGGAAGCGGTCAAAGAACTGATGGTCGACCACAAGTTTGGTGCTTCTGGTAATGAAGTTGTTGTGGAAGAGTTTATGGAAGGACCAGAGGTTTCTGTGCTTTCCTTTACCGATGGTCATGTCATTTATCCGATGGTTTCTTCTATGGACCATAAGCGCGTCAATGACAATGATGAAGGTTTGAATACCGGTGGTATGGGTACTATCGCACCTACACCTGTTTATACAAAAGAAGTGGCAGACAGATGTATGCGTGAGATTTTCTTACCAACTGTTGAAGCGATGAACGCAGAAGGCAGACCATTCAAGGGTGTGCTGTACTTTGGACTGATGATTACGAAAGATGGTCCAAAGGTTGTGGAATATAACTGCCGCTTTGGTGATCCGGAGACACAGGTAGTATTGCCACTATTGAAGAGTGATCTTTTTGACATCATGCGTGCTGTACATGATGAAAGACTGTCTGAGATGACTGTGGAATGGTCAGATGAAAGTGCTGCCTGCATCATTGAAGCAAGTGGTGGCTATCCTGAGTCTTACAAGAAAGGTTATGAGATTCATGGTCTTGATGCACATGGTCAGCATGCAGGTGTGTATGTCTACCATTCCGGCACAAAGGTGGAGAATGGAAAGTACTATACCAATGGTGGAAGGGTGCTTGGCATTACGTCTGTTGGCAGTACTTTGGAAGAAGCTTTAGCGAACAGTTATGCGGCAGTGCAGGAAATTACATTTGAGAATATGCATTACCGTACAGATATTGCAAGAAAGGTGATCGGGAAATGACGGTATATCGAAGTTACGTAGAAAAGAAACCGCCGTTTGCGACAGAGGCAGCCGGTGTAAAGAATGACCTTGAGATTACACTTCTCAAGCCAGTAGAAGGTGTCCGTGTACTCAACCGGTATGACATCGAAAATATTGATGCCTTCGATTATGAAAATGCAAAGGGAACGATTCTTTCTGAACCACAGGTTGATGTGCTCTATGAAGAAGTGGCTCCAGAAAAGGCAGATGATGAATGGGTATTAGCTGTAGAGTATCTGCCTGGTCAGTTTGATCAGAGAGCTGACAGCTGTGCACAGTGTATCCAGCTTTCCACAGGAAAGGAAAGACCGCTTGTTAAAACTGCCCGCATTTACTACATCAAGGGCAGTTTCACCGAGGAAGAAAAGGAAAAGATCCGACATGCATTGATCAATCCGGTAGAAGCACGTCTTGCGTCTATGGAAAAGCCAGAGACCATTGTGGACACATATGCCAAGCCGGAACTGCCGGAAGTGCTTGTTGGTTTTACACAGTATAGTGAAGAAGAACTTTCCACATTTATCAAAGAGAAGGGTCTTGCGATGGACCTTGCGGATGTGAAGTTCTTACAGGCTTATTTCCGCGATGAAGAGAAGCGTGATCCACGGATTACAGAAGTGATGGTCATCGATACCTATTGGAGTGACCATTGCCGTCATACAACATTCAATACCATCATTGATCATGTGGATATTGAACCCTGCTATATCAAAGAGGCATATGATGCCTATCTTGATTTGCGCAAGGAAGTGTATGCAGGCCGTACACCAAAGCCTGTTACTTTGATGGATCTTGGAACAATCGGGGCAAAGTATCTGAAGAAGAAGGGCATTCTCAAAGACCTTGATGAGTCTGAAGAAATCAATGCCTGTTCTGTACGCATTACCGTG
>CASEPS010000077.1 GCA_949289855.1 uncultured Erysipelotrichaceae bacterium | reverse complement strand
TCATTCTACAGATTGGCAAATTTCATAGAATACAAAGCAAAACTTGCAGGCATTAAAGTTGAGTACGTAGATCCCGCATATACAAGTCAGAGATGTCCGGTTTGTGGAAATGTACACCATGCCAAAGACAGGAACTACACCTGTAAATGTGGATTCCATATCCACAGGGATCTATTAGGTGCAATGAACATCTGTAACTCAACTGAGTATGTTGGCGGTTAATAAACCAGACATGCTGCGCAGGGAACTATGAGTTCTGCCCTGCGATGGGTAATGGCATACCCATACCTTGCACTGCGACCTGGCAGAAATGTACGGGTCAGCCACTACACATATAGTGGCAGGTAGCAAGAATCCCCTGCCGAGAGGCTAGGGGAGTGTCAACAGAGTTTGTTACGGATGAAGAAAGAAGTTTTTTCTCAGTTGTTGTTCCTATAAACAAATGTTTTCAGTAATCAAAAAACTCATGGCAGAAAACAAGGGCAATTGCTTTTATCAAATTGTGATTTATTATGAAAATTGCACATACCGGGATTGCATTGGAAGCGATTTCAAGGTATGATCATTACAGAAAGAAGGTTATAAAACTATGTCTAAGAAAATTACACTTTTCTGCTCTGCAGGTATGTCTACTTCTCTTCTCGTCAACAAGATGAGAGAAGAAGCAAAGAAGAATGGCAAGGATTATGAAATCAATGCTTATTCTCTGAATGAAGTTCCACAGTATGGACCAGACGCTGATGTCGTTCTGCTTGGCCCACAGGTTCGTTTCGCTGTTGCCAAGGTTAAGAGCCAGCTTCCAGGCAAGCCAGTCGATGTTATTGATATGCGTTCCTATGGTCTGATGGATGGCAAGGCAGCTCTTGCACTTGCAGAAAAGTATCTCTGATTGATTGCTTCAGTAAAGGCTCCTCATACGGGGAGCTTTTTTGTGCAAGGATGATATATTCTGCATTGCATTGAAAACGATTTCAACCTATAATTGTTTTAGACCGAAAAGGTATACAAGAAAAGGAGAATTGAAAATTATGGCAGACAAAGTAATCAGATTATTCTGCGCAGCTGGTATGTCCACATCATTGCTTGTTAACAAGATGAAGGAAGCAGCTAAGGCTCAGGGAAAGGATTATGATATCGCAGCTTATTCTCTGTGTGATTTTGCAAAGGAAGTTGAAAAGGCTGACGTTATCCTTCTTGGCCCACAGGTTCGTTATGCGCTTGGCAAGCTGCAGGCAGCTCATCCTGAAAAGCCAATCACAGACATCCCTATGCAGATGTATGGTCTGATGGATGGCAAGGGCACACTGGCTCGTGCAGAACAGATTATGAATGAAAAGGCAGGTAAGTAAGGAACATGGAAGGAACAGAACTCGTAGCATTTAATATTATTGCATCTGTAGGTACAGCACGTTCTGCATACATCAATGCAATCGACTCCGCTGCTGATGGCGATTTCGAAGCTGCAGAACAGAGTATCAAAGAAGGTCAGGAAGCTTTCACAATGGGCCACGATGCTCATGCACAGCTGCTCACAAAGACAGCACAGGGCGAAAAGGTTGAAATGGATCTTCTTCTGACACATGCTGAAGACCAGCTGATGAGTGCTGAAGCTTTCGGTATTCTTGCTGAACGTTTCGTCAAGCTCTACAAGTCCCTCAACAAATAATTGCTGAAGAACTGCTCCGGAATATTTCCGGAGTTTTTTTCTTTTTGTGGTGGACAGTGTTCACAAACCGGGTACAATTTTATTTTGCTGGTTTGGGAGGTATGACATGTCCATTGCTAAAATCCGTTCAATTGCACTTATTCTTCTGGGAGACTTTCTCTATGCTCTGACTGTGCAGTTATTTCTTACACCATCCGGTATCATCACCGGTGGTGGTACAGGTATTGGTATATTTGTGAACCTTGTGACACAAATACCTGTATCTGTTGTTGTCTTCATTCTCAATGTTGCCATGCTTGTTCTGGGGTGGCTTGTATTAGGGAAGGCATTTGCTCTGACAACCATTATCAGCACATTTGCCATTCCTGGTTCACTTGCCATTTGTGAACATGTATTTGCTGGTGTTGTTTTGACAAATGACATGATGCTTTCGGCTGTATTTGCAGGTCTTGGCATCGGCCTTGCTTTAGGCATTGTCATACGGCAGGGTGCTTCTACCGGTGGTATGGATATTCCACCACTTGTCCTTAAAAAACTTGTGAACATTCCGGTGTCTTTTTCGATGATGGTCGCAGATGTGCTCATTCTGTTTTTACAGACTGGTGTTTCCGGATGGGAAATCCTTCTCTATGGTATTGTGAATGTTTTGATCTATACCATAACAATGGACAAAGTGCTGACCATTGGTACTTCCCGTATTGAAATAAAGGTAGTCAGTTTGAAAAGCGAAGAAATCTGTCAGGCGATTTTGAAAGAAGTGGACCGTGGGGTGACGGTATTCAATGCCAAAGGTGGCTATAGCGGCAAACAGCAGGATGTGTTACTGACCGTTGTGTCAAGCCGTGAATTGCCACGGATTGAAAAGCTTGTACATACGATAGATGAAGATGCTTTTTTGATTGTTGGTAATGCAAGCGAGGTGAGAGGCCATGGTTTTACCTTGCAAAAGCAATATACCTTCAACAAACACAGGGAGGATGCTGTAGAATAATACAAAGGAGGCATTTCCTATGAAAAAGGCAAGAATCGGGATTTCTGCCAGTACAATGATGGCAGATGGAAATCTCGAGCGCAGCTATGTCAATCAGGACTATATTATTTCGCTGGAAAAAGCAGGTGCTGTACCCGTCATCCTTCCGGTGGTGAAGGATGTTTCCCTGGTAGAGGAACAACTGGAATTTCTCGATGGGGTGGTGATATCCGGTGGTGCAGATATCGATCCCTGGTTCTATCATGAAGAAGTAAAGAACACTTGTGGTTTTACTAACCATGCCCTGGATGCATTTACCATTGCGACAATCCGTGCTGCCTATGAGGCAGAGCTGCCACTGTTTGGCATCTGTCGTGGCTGTCAGGCAATCAATGTTGCTTTTGGAGGAACACTGTACCAGGACATCCCAACAGACAGACCTGGTTCCTATGCCCATTTACAAAAGGCAGAGCGGTGGGAGGCCATCCATGATATTGCGGTAGATGAGGAGAGTTTTCTCTATTCCCTGATGGGAAACAAGGCAAGGGTGAATTCCTTTCATCACCAGGCCGTTGCGAGAGTTGCGGATGGTTTTATCGTTACCGCAAGGGCAAGGGATGGCATTGTGGAATGTCTTGAAAAAGAAGCCGGAGGATTTGTCTGTGGTGTGCAGTTTCATCCGGAGATGATGGCTGCCCATGGTGATCCTCTCATGTTGGAAGTATTTCAGAAGTTCGTCAGAATCTGTACCAATGACTAAACAGGGAGAAACAGGATGGAAATCAGTTTGACAACAGCAGCAATTGCAGCTCTTGCCGGAATGTGTGGAACGCTGATCGGCGGCATGCAGACATTTATCATCTATGGTGCAGCTGTGATATTGCAATGCATCATGACCGCATGTGGAGCAGATGTGAGTGCCTATACGACATGGCTTGTCAATCTGTTCTTTCTGCCAGCATGTATATTCAATGGCACCGTAGGGGCAACAGGATACGCGGCAAGGAAGTATGACATTGAGGCATGGCAGATTGAAAGGTCGCTTGCCTTTACCCATGACCCGCTTGTTTTGCTTGTTGGCGCTGTAACTGCGGTTTTTGGATATGTGCTATGTGCACTCATTACCAATACCGGATTTGGTGTGGATGCAGGTTCGGTTTCGGTAGTGGTAACAGGTATTCTCTGCCGGCTTTGTTTTCCAGGAGCACAACGGGTGAACAAAGATGCCTTTCGGGCACTGAATGATGGAAAGAAATGGATATATGACATTTGTGTAGCAGCGGTATGTGCAGCTTCTGCAGCACTGCTTGTACAAATGACAGGTTTCATGAGCATTGGCTTTGCTATTTCTGCATTTCTGCTGCTCTTTCAATTGTCAGACAAGGCAGTACCGTCTACCCATCACATTACAATGACTGCAGGTTATGCTATTGTCTTGAGTGGTGGAAACCTTCTTGTGGCAATTGTGGCAGGTATTGTGGCACAGGTGATCTTTACGCTGTTTGGCGCATTTTTCAACATGGGATGCGGTTCTCATATTGACCCTCCTGCTGTTGCGATCGGTCTTTGTTCGCTTGTTCTCTATATGATTTTCTGAGGTGGGTATGATGAAAGCAGTATTCTTTGATTTTGATGATACACTTGGCAACCGGGAAATATATGCCTACCGGTGTTACAAAGATATTCTGAAGGCGCATTGCCATATTGAAGATCCTATTGAATTTGAAGCTGTGTTGCAGCAGGTGATGATCTTTGACCAGCATGGGGATGTCAATAAGGCATATGTAGCAGAAATGCTGGAAAAGCAGTTTGGTATTTCGGTCGGTGTGGAAGACTTCAATACATATTGGGATTCCGTGCTGTATAACTATGCGGTTCCTTTTGAAGGCGCAGAAAAGACATTGGCGTATCTCAAGGAGAAATATATACTTGGCATCATTACCAATGGACCTTCAAAGGGACAAAGAGGAAAGGTAAAACAAAGTGGCCTGGCACCATATTTCGATGAAGATCTCATCATTGTTTCAGGTGATTATGATTTCAAGAAACCAGATCCACGATTATTCCGCATTGCCTGTGACAAGGCGGGGGTCAAGCCTGAAGAAGCTGTATTTGTAGGAGACATTTTTGCAAGAGATGTACTAGGGGCATATCGGGCAGGGATGAAACCAGTCTGGATATGGAAAGAAGGCAGATGTTGTGATGCGGACGTGACCGTGATTCACAAGATTGAAGAATTGATGGAGCTGTTATGAAAAAGACGGGCAGATTAGTTCTGCTCGTCTTCTTTTGTGAAGATCAATGAAATGGTCTCATTGTCGCCTGTGGCACGGGTGATATATGGTACCCAGCCTTCATAGGACCAGCCTTCTTTCAGGAATTTTTCAATGATGTGTTCGACATCGGCGAAACGGTATTTGGAACCTTTTCCCATACCAAAACCGACAAGGTATGATTTTGTGTGCACAAATTGAATGTTTTTCATTTTGACAAAAGATGATTCATTTGTTTCTTACTGATAATCTGATAGTCGGTACGGAAACCAAAAGAATCGTGGAGAAGATCGGTGAGGTCGTTGCGCGTATAGAGCGGGATATACCCTTCTGTTGGAATCTTCATGAATGTCATCTGCTGAAGCTGGCGGATGATGTTTCTCGATTGTGAAAACATGTTCAGCTTTTTGAGAAGTGAAGCATGAACGACCAGCGCAGTGAAGCAGAGGATGAAGTGGGCATTGATGATGTCCATGGAAGGTATGTTGTTTGTACCATAGAAGTCACTTGCCCTGAGGCGGAAGCCGTTGTGGGTGTCTTCGCGCAGTTCGGTAATGGTCAGAATTTCTTCTGCTGTTGCGTCTTCCATATCGGTGAGATATGCCATAACACTGTCTGCATAAAAGCTGTTGTCGCTGTTTTGCAGGGTGTTGTAGTTGTGGCAGTATACAGCAAGTCTTTCTCTTTCATAACGGACAACCTGCATCCTGTGCATGGACATGGTCAGAATGTAACGGCGGTTTGTTCCATTTTCTTTGAGACGGACTTCTTTATAGAGATAACCGGCAAGCACACCATCTTCTTCCTGCTCTGCGTGTACTGGTGTCCAGCCTTCTTCATCTGCGACAGCCTGTTTCAGATCTTCGTCAAGCTGGTCATAATGCAGGGTGACAATATGGTGAGAAGGTGCTTCCCAATTGGAAAGCAGACTGCCTCCACCTGTTGTGAACCCGCCATCACTCAGCGTGACAGGAGAAACGTCCCGGTATTTTTTAAGAATGGTTTCCTCCAGTGGGGCAGGGGATGGATTTTCAAGGTGTTCGGGGTTGATGGTATAGGCGATGGGAATCATATTGCCATCGAAATAGATATCGAGAGGGATAACAAGGGAACGCTGCTGCATAGAGGAAGCGTCATGAAGACAGATGGTGGAGTCATAGTAAAGCCTGCTTGTGTTATCACCTGTCAGTTCCCGGGAATTTTCGTAAAGTACCCTCTGAATATAACCGGCTTCTTTAGAGAGAATGGAGAGGGTGGCTGCTATGTCTTCTTTCTTGAAACCGGCATCGCCGATGAAGCGCATTGCCATGTCATAGAAAGACTCACGCATTTCTCCATAGAGTATCTTTCCACAGACCATACGACAGAGTACGGCATTCAGGTCATAGTTCAGTTTGTACCTGCGTTTCAATTCTTTGGCAAGAGTGGGGAGCCCCAAAGCAGTATAGATCCTCTCCAGGAACAAAAACCCGCCATTAAAGGTGCGCTGATCACCTTTTTCGATCTGTTTGACAGGGGAATATTTCGCTGTAACAATGCGTTTTCCTTCTTTTTCCTGTCTGTTGAGCTCCGCAATATAGTTTTTTGCCCACTCATACGGGTCTTCACCATTGAGCTTTTCCTTCAGGTCGGCTACAGTGCCGAGTTTTTCGACAATGCATGTAGAGTGGAACCCATCTTTATAGGTGGATTTCAAAACATAAAGGGAAGTGGAATTCTTGGATTTTGACATACCCAGATGCATAAGTTGAGCCTCCTTTCATAAGCAGATATTATTACTATTACATTTTTGACATTACTTTTCCAGAAAAGTGTGAAAAATGATGGTTGAAAAGGTTCATCAAATCGAGATCTGAACAATGTTTTCCTTGTGTTAAATGAAAAAATGAAAGAGGAAACATAGGATTCAAACGGGAGTTATGCTATCATATGAACGCTTAACGGAGGATTAGAGATGGAAATCAGCGAACTGAAGAAGCACGCAAACAACATCCGTATTAACATCATCAGGGAAGTCTATGCAGGCAAGTCCGGTCATCCAGGAGGATCACTCGGTGCTGCCGATATTCTTACCGTACTCTACTTTAATATTATGAACATCAATAAGGAGAACCTTGCGACACTTGACAGAGACCGCTTTGTTCTGAGTAAGGGTCATGCGGCACCACTGCTCTATGCAGTGCTTGCTGAGAAGGGTTTCCTTGAAGAAAAGGAACTGTTGACAATCCGTCACCTCAACTCACGTCTGCAGGGTCATCCGGACATGAATGACCTTGATGGCATTGATATGAGTACAGGTTCTTTGGGACAGGGTATTTCAGCAGCTGTTGGTATGGCACTTGCCAACCGTCTTTCAAAGAATGATCACCGCATTTATGCATTGCTTGGGGATGGTGAATGCGAAGAAGGCCAGGTATGGGAAGCTGCTATGGCAGCAGGTCATTACAAGCTCGACAACCTTTGTGCAGTGGTGGATAACAATGGTCTGCAGATTGATGGAAAGTGTGCAGATGTCATTGGTCCGGAACCATTTGAAGAAAAGTTCGCTGCCTTTGGCTGGAATGTCATCACCATTGATGGTCATGACTATGAAGCAATTGAAAAAGCCTTCCTTGATGCAAAGGCATGCAAGGGCAGGCCAACTGCCATCATTGCCCATACGATCAAGGGCAAAGGTGTTTCCTATATGGAAAATGCTGTGGGATGGCATGGCAAGGCACCAAATGAAGAAGAATACAAGATTGCATTGCACGATCTGGGGGTAGAGGAATAATGAAGGCAACAAGAGAAGCATACGGCGAAGAGCTCGCAAAGCTTGTACAGGAAAATAAAAAGATTGTTGGCTTTGGGGGCGGCTGCCCTCATGCTGGTAAGCTCTATGTCGGTGCCGGTGTTCGCTGATAATCCGAATATTACAGACACTAAATGGGGATTTACCATTGGTCCCGGCAGTGTTTATCACATTACGGGGGCCCGTGAAAAGCGGGATGCTTCCAGTACGTATGTGCACTACGAGACGGGAACGAAGCCCTCTCTGGGGGTGGATGTCCTCAATAAAGCGGGTAAATCCCAGTGCAAGAAGACGGGCACTATTAAATTGGGACAAAAGGGCCTTATGTACCAGTTCGTCTATGAAAATGGTGAAAAATACTGTAGGTTGAAGTTGTTTACCAACAACAATGCTGATGGCGGCGCTAATGGTAAATGGAGCCCTGACAGTATCGGTACTTATACCGTTATCAACAAGTAAACACCAAGATTAAGTAAGAAGGGCCGGCGGGGTGTCCGTTGGCCCTTTCTTTTCGAGGAGATTTTATTATGGACTGGAAAAAAATCTTGGCCATTCCTCTTGCTGCCCTGCTTCTGTTCGCCACGGCCTGCAATGAGGCTGTACCCTCGGAACCTTCCAATACGGAGGAAGGGACGCATTTTGCGCCTACCCCCACCCCTACCGGGGCCAGCCGGTTTAAAAAATTCGGCGATACCATTTCTTACAGTGAAACAAAATATCAAAACGATGGTTCTACCATCAGAACCAAGTTGGAAATCACGGTTACCGGCGCGCAGGTTTTCGATACCTTTGCCGACTCTGGCATTCCTGTAGAGGACACTAGCGTTGGTTCTCTCAATAAAGTTTTAGATACTGACTATACACTGCCCGAAACCCCTTTTGTCCTGGTAGACGTCACAATTAAAAAAACAGAGGGGCCTGCAGAGCGGAAATCCAGGGAAAAGGGACTTCTCATGACGATATTCAGCCTACACAGCAAACAGCAGCTGGAGTGGTGCGATAGTCAGGATATGGCTCCTGTTTTGTTGGAACCTTCCTATTTCAGCGGCCACGGAGAAGACGAGGAAGATGGGAAAGGCTACGAATATTTCTGGCTGGAACCGGGCGAAGAGCAGGAGTATCAGGTGGGGTTCTTTTTGGTGGATCTTAAAGACCATGCAGGCGTAAAGGATTTTCACCCGGAAGAATTGGTTTCTTCTCCTGACGAGGGGCTGATGGTCAGCATAAACGGCCTCTATTATGTGGATTTGGAAATCGGCGAGGAGTGAGAACATGAAGAACTGGAAAAAAATTTTGGCCGTTTGTCTGGCTGTGGTTTTCTGTACGGGTGTGGGGCTGCGCATTTGGGCGGTCAACCTAAACCGGAATGATGGGGAGCGCATCATTTACCCCATGGGGGAAACAGCCGCTTATGAAGATGATTTCTTCGTCAATGCCGATGATA
Organism: uncultured Erysipelotrichaceae bacterium; assembly: GCA_949289855.1. Taxonomy (GTDB): domain Bacteria; phylum Bacillota_I; class Bacilli_A; order Erysipelotrichales; family Erysipelotrichaceae; genus Bulleidia. The sequence goes on along the minus strand of CASEPS010000077.1, from coordinate 263 downwards.
TCCGCAGCGACTATGAAGTACAGATTGTTTCGGCAAAGGTTACCCCTTTAGAGGAATACCTCAAAGAGTTTGACACCACCCCGGAAGAATTCTGGGACGGGGAAGAACCCCTCTTTTCCACGGTTTACGAGGTGGAGGCCAAGTTCCGAAACAACTGCCCCAGTGAAGACGACAGCAACCAGCATATTGATTTAGTCAACACCATTTTGGTGACGGGACGGGATTGGTATCAGGTACAAGAAGACCTTTGGCTCCTTGTTTAC
>CASEPS010000076.1 GCA_949289855.1 uncultured Erysipelotrichaceae bacterium | reverse complement strand
TCAATAATTTTACATTTGATATATGAAATACCGGGTCCGGAGCAATTCATCCCACCACCTATAGAGGTGGGGGATTTCTTGCCTGTTATGTGTTAAAAACTGCTTACTCATATGTCAGAAATGTTGTATAAACATCATCCTTTTTTTCAACAACCGCATTACCCTGTCTCGTGATAATAGACGTGGTGGATAGGGCGGAAATAGTCACGGTTTTTTTGCGATGAACAATTTTCAACATTTCTTAAGAACAAAAAGCCTGAAACGTATTGTTTCAGACTTTTCTTTTTCAAAGCATTTCTCCATTGGAACGTATCACTTGTGCATACCAGTAGAAGGAATCTTTCTTATAGCGCTTTAATGTGCCATTCCCCTGATTATCCTTATCAACATAGATGAAACCATATCGCTTCTCCACTTCTCCTGTACCATTGGACACAAGATCAATGCAACCCCATGTTGTATAACCGATCATATCAGCCCCATCTTCTTCAACTGCCTGTTTCATGGCATGGATGTGTTCTTTGAGATATTCAATTCTGTATGGGTCATGTACACTGCCATCTTCTTCGAGAACATCCTTTGCGCCTAATCCATTCTCCACAACAAATAATGGTTTCCGGTAGCGGTCATACAGCTCATTGATCGTTGAACGGAATCCAAGTGGATCAATCTGCCATCCCCATTCACTCTTTTTGAGATAAGGATTTTCAGCCGAGGCAAAGATGTTGCTTTCAGATTGTGTGGCAAGCTTTCTGTCACTTGTGGAAACGCGGGATGAATAATAGGAGAAAGAGATAAAATCCACCGGATTTTCCCTGAGAATTTCCTTATCACCTTGGACAAAAGGAATAACAGCATCGTGTCTTTCACACCATTTCAATGCATATGGCGGATAATAACCCCATGCCTGTACATCCGTAAACATATACACTTCTCTGTTGTCAGAAATTGCCTGCCAGTAATCTTCTGGTGAGCAGGTCATCGGATAATAGGAACCTGCCGCAAGCATACAACCAATCATAAAGTCCGGATTGATTTCCCTTGCCAGCTTCTTTGTCAAAGCACTTGCGACAAGCTGGTGATGCACACAAGTGATCATTGCCTGGAAGTGGTTTTCTCCTTCTTCAAACCAAAGACCAGCCGCAACAAATGGAAAGTGCAGGATCATATTAATCTCATTGAAGGTCAGCCAGTACTTCACCTTGTTTTTGTACCGCTGAAATAATGTCTCCACCAGATGCATATACGCATCGATCATCTTTCTGCTGCGCCATCCGCCAAATGATTTAATGAGATGCATCGGACAATCAAAATGATTGATTGTAATGAGTGGTTCAATGCCATATGCATTGCATAAACTAATCATGTCATCGTAGAAGGCAAGACCCTCCTCATTCGGTTTTTCTTCATCACCATTGGGAAAGATTCTTGTCCATGCGATGGAAAAGCGGAATACCTTCATGCCCATTTCGTGAAAGAGGGCAATATCTTCTTTGTAATGATGATACAGATCAACAGCTTCCAAAGCAGGATAGATATGGTCTTTATCAAAGGTCTCCAACCTCATCTCACCTGTTCCAACTGCGTAGCGGTCTTTTCCCATCGGCATAAGATCTACATTAGCAAGACCTCTGCCACCTTCAAATGCGCCTCCTTCTGCCTGGTTGGCTGCGATGGCACCACCCCATAAAAATGTCTCTGGAAATCCCATTTTCATCCTCCTTATCTGCATACATGGTATGCAGGAAAAAGAAAGATGTACAATTTGTTTCCAATTTGGAAACAATTCATCAATCCATCAGAGCCTGGACGCAAAGATCAACAAAATACCGCATGACAAACTGATTATATTGTGGGGATTTCACAGGAAGAACCAGATGTTCCCCCGCAAAGGGAAGATCTTTGCGGCATGTGATGAGCCACTTCTCCACAAGGCTTTCTTCCAACTGATGGATAAGCCGCTTATCAAAGTGGAACGTGTCACCATTGACAGAAACAAAGATCAGAACATCATCTTCTTTCATATGATAGGCATTACGGAATTCAGCATCGCATAATACACATGGAATTCCTGCCCTGCTCAATCCATTTTCAAGAATATAACAGTCAAGATGTGCATCACCCCTGCCAAAAAGATACACAGTTTTCGCATAGCGCATCTTCCCGAACATCCTTTCCACTTTGTCCTTATTGACATGCATAAGCATGAACTGGATGTTTCCATATGCCTCATCCAGTATTCTCATACCTGACTTTATGATATCCTCATCTTTGGCAATGAGTTTTATTGTGCGGGAAAAAGAATGGCTGACGGAACGACATGCGTCACGAAAATCCCCATAATTCTCATACCCAAGCCTACGGACACTTTTTGAAATCTGTCCACGTGAGATGTAGATTTTTTTCGACAGTTCATCCAGTGTCATCACTGGTATATCTTCGATATGTTCTTTGACATATCGACAGAAAATGACTATTGTGTTATTTTCATCATTTCCGTTGATGATATCATTCAGCTTTTCCAACAACATATTCCTGCCTGTTTTCCCGTCATTCTTAGTAAAAAACGGATAATTTCACTCATCCGTTTTTTTCTCTTCTTTCTTTTCGGGTTTTGTATCTTCTTTATGTTCTTCTGTCTTCCTGTCGTTGACAGGTCTTCTGAGTACAATTTCCTCTGTCACAGCATCATCCTGTGGAACCTTGCAGCCACAATGATGGCAGAACCGTTCATCAATTTCGAGTTTTGTGCCACATTCCGGACAGTAGCGGATCACTTTGACTTCCGGATCTGGCTGACGCATACCACAGAATGGACAAAAGAGTGATCCATTGGGAATACGGCTGTTACAGGCTATGCATCGTACGATGCCACGCATCTCATCAATGGAATCCTGCCTTTCTTCGATTTCCCTGCGAAGCCTGACTGCTTTATCGATGAGGTCTTTATTGAGATCATCCGGGTCATTGCGATGCGTATCCACATAATCTTCACCAAGTGAACGATAAATGACATTAAGCTGTTTGCGCAATGAACGAATCTGTATCTTCAACCTGCATATAGAGAACTGTTTCTTTACCCAGTCTATGGCGCTCTTCACGATATTCATGGCACCATTATACGCTTTTTGAAAGAAAAAGTCCCTTTTTTACAGGGACTTGCATCATTATTTAATGATTGCTTCAAGCCATTCCTTTGGTGGCTCATAACCGAGCAGTTTGACAACAGTAGCAGCAACGTTGGCAAGACCGAAATCATCGCCTGCCTTGACTTCTGTGCCTTCTGGTCCGTTATAAACAGCAAATGGAACTCTTGCAAGGGAGTGGGATGTCTTTGGCTTTGGTGTGCCATCCGGATTTGTTCCCTTATCATACATTTCATCGGAGTTACCATGGTCAGCAGTAACAATCAGTGCATAGTCCATCTTCTTGCATGCGTCCATGATTCTTCTCAGCATGAGGTCAACAGACTCAACACCGATGAGAGTTGCTTCATAGTTACCTGTATGGCCAACCATGTCACCGTTCGGATAGTTACATCTCAGGAACTGATACTTGCCAGACTCAATAGCTTCGACCATCTTATCTGTGATCTCAGTAGCCTTCATCCATGGCTTGAGGTCAAATGGGATGATGTCAGAAGGAATTTCTACCCATTCTTCGAGTTCATCAGAGAACTTCTCACTTCTGTTACCATTCCAGAAGTATGTGACATGACCGAACTTCTGTGTTTCAGAACATGCATAGGAACGAACACCCTTGTTTACAAGGAACTCAGACATTGTATTTGTGATATGTGGTGGTTCAACAAGGAAGTGTTCAGGGAGCTTGAGGTCTCCATCATACTGCAGCATACCTGCATAGTAGACATCTGGCTTCTTTGTCATGTTGAAGCCATCGAAGCCCTTGTTCATGTAGTCAAATGCCTTGGAAATTTCTACGGCACGGTCACCTCTGAAGTTGTAAAGAATGACAGAGTCGCCATCATCGACTGTACCAACAGCCTTGCCATCCTTGGCAATGACGAATCCTGGCAGGTACTGGTCTGTGTAGTTGTTTTCTGCACGGTATGTTTCAATAGCTTCTTTAGCGGAAGCGAACTGTCTGCCTTCACCACATACATGGATCTGCCAGCCCTTTTCAACCATACCCCAGTCTGCTTCATAACGGTCCATTGTGATGACCATACGTCCACCACCAGAAGCGATGCAGCTGTGGAATGTGTCATCATTGAGTTCAGCGATAACGCCTTCGAGCTGATCAACATACTGCAGTGCACTTGTTTCAGGAACGTCACGACCATCGAGCAGAATGTGTACTCTGACTTCTGTGAGACCTTCCTTCTTTGCTTCCTTCATCATAGCGATGAGGTGGGAAATGTTGGAATGTACATTACCATCGGAAAGAAGACCGAGGAAATGCAGCTTGCCATTATGGTCCTTGGCAAACTTGACGGCATTCTTCCATGCCTCAGAATCATAAATCTTGCCAGATTCAATGGACTCATTGACGAGCTTTGCACCCTGAGAATAAATCTGACCACAACCAAGAGCGTTGTGACCAACTTCAGAGTTACCCATATCAGAATCTGAAGGCAGACCAACTGCTGTACCGGAAGCCTTGATAGTTGTATGAGGCCACTTTGTCATCAGTTCATCGATCTGCGGTTTATAGGAATGCATGACTGCATTACCCATGTCTTTGTCGGTCCAGCCGACACCGTCCATAACGACTAATACTACTGGTTTTGCCATACTAAGTTATGTTCTCCTTTTGTCTCTATAAATATAGCATGATTTGTGCCAATGGGTGTTGTTAACGATACATCAAATCCCATTTTTCACTTCTTCCGTCCCGATTTTCTGCAGCTTTTTCAGCTTCAATTCATCAAGACCATACTCTTCTTTTAAGAATGTCTTTGTATCAGGGTACCTGGTATGGATTTCATTGAGAATCATATGTCCAATCTTTTCAGAAACACTTTCCTTGATAGTCAACAGTTCCTCAAGTTCCGGATGCCCGACGATTTCTTCTTTATGTTTCTCCAGTACTTTCGCAAGTCTTTTCTCTCTGCTTTCTTTAGAACGTATATAGTCCGCAAAGACATGTGCATCATCTGCCCCTAAGGCAAGCAGTAATACCATTGCGGCAACACCTGTTCTGTCTTTACCAGTTGCACAATGGATCAATATTGGCAGATGTCCTTCTAATATATGGTCAAACATTATGCGGATTGCTTCATTGTGAAATGGCATTTCACTATAGTAATACATCAATTTCTCCAACTGCTCTTCCGCATCCTTTCCGGTTTTGTTCATACCAGCAATGGAAAAATCGATATCTTCTCCACCTTTTGAAACAACACCAGAATGCTGTATCATGATCACTCCATCAAAGACAGGATCCTTGTTTATTTCACATTCCTTTTTTGTACGAAGATCCAGCACATAGCGTATGCCAAGTTCTGGAAATCTTTCTCTTTCCTTCTTACTCAGGAAGTATAATCCCGCACTTCTGTAGAACAGTCCATATTTTACCTGTCTTCCATTTTGTACCGGTATTCCGCCAAGATCACGGAAATTGTGTTCTTTATGTACAATAATCTCTTCAAGCATAGTTTCATTCTAATAGAAACTGAATAGAATTCCACATTTTTCTCTTGTTTCCTTATGGTAAAATACCTCCGATAACAGAAAGGACTGCACATTGTGCAGGTTTGCAATATGGAACGAATCAGACTTCTCATCACATCTGATGTGCATGGACACATTTCCCCAAAAAACGATACAACAAAGCTCATCGAGGCAAGTGGTCTTGCCAGATTCAAAACTGTGGTCAATGCATTGAAAGATGAAAATACACTTGTTTTGGACAACGGTGATATTCTTGCTGGTACACCACTTTCCTATTTTCATGCGGAAAGATATCCTGATGATATTCCACCGGTCACAAAAGCCATGAATGATATTGCCTATGACTATGTCAATATTGGCAACCATGACTTTGACTATGGTGAAGAAATATTGATGATGCACTTACAGAACCTCAAAGCACCATGTATTACCAATAACTGGCAGTACTATGGAAAGCCATTTGGTCCTACCTATGTCATCCGTGAAATTGCCGGTAAGAAGATTGCTATCTTTGGTCTTGTGACGTCTTATACACCACATTGGCAGAAGAAGGCAAATATCCGTCATTGTCGCTTTACAGATGTTGTTGAAACTGCAAAGAAAACAGTTGATACGGTCAGAAGACTGGAAAAACCTGATCTTGTTATCTGTATGTATCATGGTGGATTTGAAAATGATCCTGTTTCTGGTATGCCTTTGACTAACAACAAAGGTGAAAATGAAGCCTATCGCCTGTGTCGGGAAGTAAGTGGTATTGACCTTCTCATTGCTGGTCACCAGCATTGTTCTATGAAGGGTAAAATCAATAACACATACTATATAGAAACATCTGCTTATGCAAAAGAAATAGGCTGTGTGGACATTGATATAAGCAATAAGACCATGGATCTGCATTTACTTAAGTGTGATGCAGAAGCAGATGAAGACCTCATGAAGCTTGTCGAAAAGGAACAGAAAGAATGTGAACAGTGGCTGGATACAGAAGTTTCCAGAAGTACGATGGATCTTTCTGTTTCTGAAGTACCGGATGAAAGAGTACATAAGTCCAACTTTGTCACTCTCATGAATACCATTCTTCTTGAAACAACCCATGCGGACATCGCTTCTACAACACTGAGAAAAGATTGCAAAGGACTTTCCCGTTCCATCACCATGCGTGACATCTTCTCTCTTTTACCATATGAAGACACAGTCGATGTGTGCTCCATTACCGGTGCACAATTAAGAGAATATCTTGAAAGATCTGCTGAACTGCTCAGTCATTACGTTGATGGAAAGCCTTGTTTCAATCCGGCATATATTGCGTCTATGCAATACACTGCTTATGACATGCTGGATGGTGTGGAATATACCATTGATACCTGTCAGGAACCTGGTTCCCGTATTACATCCCTGATGCGCAATGGCAAGGAAATTGAAGATGAAGAAAAGCTCACCATTGCTATGAACCATTACCGTCGCAATGGCACAGATGGTTATGACATGTTGAGAAATCTTCCTGTACTGAAGGAATTTACACTCAGCCAGAGGGAAATGATTGCCCAATACCTGAGTATTCATCCTGAAATTGATTTTGAACCTGTAGAGAATATTCACATTCTGTGAGTACAATAGAAACAGGAGAAAGCATATGTTGAAGATGGATATGGCATTGAAAGACCTCTTGTTTCTCAAAGATACGATCAATACCCTGGAAAAGTACATCACCTGTACTACTTACCAGGGAGATAGTGTACGCATAGAAGTTCCCGATCAGTTCATCTCTGATTTTCTTCTTGACTGGCGTTCTGCCTATGTACGATTTGGCAAAGGAGAAAACGGTTCACTCAACAAAACAGGTGTAGCTATGGATAGAATCTATGAAGAGTCCATTCTCCCTGCTTTACACAAGTAAAAAATACAACATATCCAAAATCACTAAAAGTGTTGAAAATCGCATTATCATGCGGAAATTCAACACTTTTTCTTATCACAACTGATAAACAAATTATCATCTTTTCTCTTTCCAGGTGCAAATAACTCATTCAAAAACAACCTTCCAAGTGCAATTAATGCTTTAAAAAACCATGCTGTAAGTGCAAATAATACAAATTCTATATAGATTATTTGTGTAGATTGTGCTATTAATCAAGTATCAGAACAAGGAGGTATTTCCTTATGAAACGAAACGCATTGCAAAATCTGATAGACTGGAATACAAGCAAAAACCGAAAACCTCTGATTGTATATGGCGCAAGACAGGCCGGGAAAACATATCTTGTCCTCGCGTTGTTTGCAAAGAATTACTATGAAAACAACTACATCTATATAGATTTCAAAATTGAAGATGAAATTCGTGAGTTCTGTACTAATACTGCCAATGCTGGAAAAATCATCGAATATATTTCCTTGCGTTTTGGAAAGCAGATCAATGAGAAGACCTTGTTGATATTTGATGAAATTCAGGAATGTTCCAACATCATTTCTTCCTTGAAATATTTCTGCCAGGACTATCGTGAAATTCCAGTCATTGCGACTGGTTCCATGGTCCGCATCAAATTACAAAGAGAGCAGCACAAAAGGGGTTCAAAGAACAATAACAAGTTCCTTTTTCCTATCGGAAAAATCAACCAGCTGACAGTCTATCCAATGACTTTTGATGAGTTTCTCATGAACCGGAACCAAATGCTTTATGAAACGGTAAAAAAAGCTTATCAGGAAAGAAGACCGCTTGATCATACAATACACGAACTGGCTATGGAACATATCTATCAATATCTGCTTGTTGGTGGTATGCCTGAAGCTGTGAATGCTTACATTGAAAATTCTGATCTTCTTGAAGCAAGAAACATCCTGAAGGTTTTGTATGACAATTATCTGGCGGACATGGAATTGTACCAGGCAAGTCAGGAATCAGTACTTCGTTCACATGCTTTGTTTCAAAATATATTCAGGGAATTGAATAAGGAATTCAAAAACTTCTCACCTGGTCTGATCGAAGAAAAAAGCAAGACAAGAGATTTTGCCACATCCATTCAATGGCTCACGCTGGCACATATTGTAAACCAGTCATTTCAATTGAAAGAACATGTCACTTTACCACTGCTTTCTGATCTCGACAGCAACTTCCGTTTGTATCTGGGAGATATTGGAATGTTTTCCTATCAGAGTGGTGTCAATCCTGCTTCGTTTATCTCTTCTGAAAGAGACAACACATTATCTGGTATTTTCTTTGAAAACTTTGTAGCGAATGAACTTGTTGCGAAAGGAAATCCTTTGTTCTATTGGCGTGGCAAATCATCTGCTGAACTGGAATTCATCGTTTCTTCTGACAACAAGCTGTATCCAATTGATGTAAAAAAAGGCAGAGGTACGCTCAACTCACTTGAGAAGTTTTCAAACCACAATACATTTGAATATGCCATCAAGGTATCCAAAAACAATTACGGATATAATTCTGACCAGAAAATATTAACTATACCGTTTTACTTTATGCCGTTTGTTGCACAGGATCTTGAAAATGGAACAATGAAACTGTAAAAAATACAACACATCCCAAAAAGACAAAAATGTTGAAAATCCCATTATTATGCGGAAATTCAACACTTTTTTCTTATACAACTGATAAACAACCTTTTTGTTTTACCCTTTCTATGTGCAAACAATTCTTATAAAAACATCTCTCCAGGTGTAAATAATTCATCAAAAAATCTTATTGTAGGTGTAAACAATATGAATTCCATATTATTTATTTTTATAAGAATTTTATTAAAAATACAACACTTTCCAAAATGATAAAAATGCTGAAAACCGCATCATTAAGCGGAATATCAACACTTTTCCTTCATCCATCTGATAAACAAATTATCATCTTTTCCCTTTCCAGGTGAAGATGATATTAACTTCATAATATCTGTTTCAAGATTAACAAATCTAATAGCCCATCAGACGGATGTGCTTGCCTATTGTAGTGTCATGACGCATTTTTATCGCTATCTCACCCAAAGTCGCCTATGATCGTAGCCTATAGGCATCCCTCACGTGGGCTATTAGATTAACAAAAATACAACACATTCTAAAAAGACAAAAGTGTTGAAAACAGCTTTATGATGCGGATATTCAACACTTTTTCTTATTCCAACTGATAAACAAATTCTGTATTATTATGCCATTTTGTGTTCATCCAGTGGAAATTCATCCTCTGCTTCAAATTCTTTGTACTCTGGATTTCCTTCATACAATTCATGTACATATTCATGAATGGCATCTGTTTCCACCTCATGGTGGTAGACAAATCTTGCTACATCATCATCGGTATCATACTGGATACTGATGATGAAACCAGTAAACAACTCTAGTTGTTGTTGGATTTCCTGGCTGATATCTGTTTCATTATGCAATGTTTTCATTACATTGGTTGCCATCATGAACGATACTTTCTCCGGGACATATTTTGCTTCATAGATATACTTTGCAAGAATGTTAAGCATTTCCCTGAATACTACTGTGACATCATGTGCCATTCTTTCCGCTGTTTTCGCATTTCCTGCTTTCTCTTTTTCTTCAACAAAGGAAAAATATGTATTCTTCAGGTTGTTGAAATACTGTTCACATGCTTCAGTGTCTTCTATGTCGAGAATGTCATATTCATTTTTCCATTGTGTTAAGGTTTCATTACATTTTGTGGATGCTTTCATACTATACCTCCGTCTACCATCATATTACGGTATAACGAAAAACGTGCTGCTATTTTGCAACACGTTATTTTTCTGATAGTTCTCTTCTGGCAAGTTCTGCATAAAGCTTTGCGGAATGGATATTCTCTTCTATTTCCTGTTCTGTAAGCTTTCTGACTGCTTTAGCCGGCATACCCATAATCAATGTTCCATCTTCATAGTGGTGGTTTTCTGGTAATAGTGCCCCTGCCGCAACAATGCAATGGCTGCCAACAGAACTGCCATTCATAAGAATCGCACCCATACCGATGAGTGTTCCATTACCGATATGAGAGCCATGCACAATGGCATTGTGTCCAATTGTCACATCATCTTTCACTTCTACGGTATAACCTTTACTGGTATGTACAGTCACATTGTCCTGGATGTTGACTCGGTTGCCAAAGGAAACAGATCCACTGTCTCCGCGGATGACAGCGTTGTACCAGATGCTGCAATCTTCACCAAAAGAAACTTCACCGAAAATTCTTGAACCTTCTGCCCGATAGATCATGGCAGTTTCCAGCCCATTGCCGGATAGACATGGTCAAGGATATATCTTCCGAAACCATCTTCGTCATTTGTATAATCCGTAATGACATCAGCACATGCTTTTGTGTCATCACTGCCCTGTTTGAGGCATACACTCCAGCCTGCCATCTTCAACATTTCATTGTCATTTGTTGTATCACCAAATGCCATAACTTCATCCAGTGAAATATTGTTGTTTTTGCAGAACTGCTCCATAGCAAATCCCTTATTGATGCGGGCATCCTGGAATTCCATCATTGTTGGCTGTGTCTTGAAGAATGCATATTTATCACTTCTGTGTTCTGACAGATATTTCTCAACTGTCGGCATCTGGTCTGCACTCTTGAGTCTGAACAACAACTTGTTTGTTTCATGTGCCCAGAAGTCAGAAAGCTGGTTGACTGTTGTACATTCAATATTGTGACGCTTCATGGAAGCTACCATCTCTTCATCAATATAAAGAGACATCATATCTTCACCAATATAGAGGAATGGGTTGGCATCCATTGGTTCCATGAGCTCAATGATTTCCTTGATTTCTTTTGGCTGTAACTGGTAGTAATCATTTCTTTCATTACGCACATTATCCTGCAACTGTCCACCATTCATACCAATCCATACATCATAATCAAATCCAGTACCCCATTCTTCAGCACCTTCATACATATGAATACCAAGTGGTCTTCCAGACGCAATACCGAGGTATACACCTCTTTTGTGCAAATCTTTCAATACTGCTCTTGTGACATCCAGCATGTCACGGTTCATATTGACGAGTGTTCCATCAATATCTGTAATGAGAAGTTTCAAATTCTTTATCATAGTATCCTCTTTCTTTTCCGTTACTGCCATTATATCGAAATAATTGTATCATTTTGTGTCAAAATGCAGTTCTCACAGATTCATCACAAAGTGCAGATTATGATGTGAGTCATTCAACATTATTGTCAAATAGCCCACATGAAGGATGCCTGTAACTATTATGTGAACTACTCCGACTTATAGAAGTCGGAGCTTCCTGCTTCAACCACTACTGCACTGGCTGCGATTTCTCACAACGCAGTGTCTTACACAATGTCCAC
>CASEPS010000075.1 GCA_949289855.1 uncultured Erysipelotrichaceae bacterium | reverse complement strand
CTGCTTTGGAAAGATGGTTAAGCTGTTGCTTTACAGTGAGATACATAGCGATCCTCCTTTCTAACAGACATATATTATCTATACCAATATTATAGCAGAAGGCTATAGACATTTCTACTTTTCCTATAGAAAATAAAAAACCAGCATTCATCTCACCACCTGTAGAGGTGGGAGTATTCTGCTGGGGATTAGATAAATATCAACGGAAAATGCGTGACATGTGTCACGCATTCTTTTGGTTAGTCAGAATTCTTTCTTCATCATAATATGCCTGCTGCAGGCATGGGAGAGAATCAGGCAGACGATGCTGAAGATGATTGCGAATGAGATAAAGAGTACTGGTGAAACTGTTATTTGTGAGAAATCTATTGTATTGAGACTGTGAAATACAGGTAGTTTTGAAAGAAACAGGATGACGAGAACGATTCCGCCAGAGATCAGAAAGCGGATATTTCGTCCGTTTTCTGAACCAAATTTCAGCTGGACAGGAATATCGATGCACTGAAACAGCAGGAACACCGGAAGCAGGAATAAACTGAATGACAATATCTCTGGAAAATGCTGCACTGTATTGCGCATGGACATGGTCACAAGTGCCATACCGCAGCCAATCAGCCATCCTGCCAGACATGTCAGAATGCTGAGAACATACTTTTCTTTGACATATGTCTTTCTAGTAACAGGTAATGTGAACAGGAATGTATAGCCATGGTTGTAGTCGTCATGACTGATTGTGTTGCAGGCAAGAAGGGAGAAGACAAACATAATGAATGAAAGGGCAAATGTGATGTTTCCTGATGATATGCCAAAGGATATCACCATACAGATCACCAGAAAGCTGAATGTCTTTTGTTGCAGCAGCAAATAATAATCTTTGATAAGCAGTCCTTTCATACTCATTCTCCTTTCGAAAGCATAGCGACGATGTCATTAATCGAACATCTTTCAATGATGATGTCCAGATAGTTTTCTTTAAAAAACTGTCTCTCTTTGACAAGGCACTGGTAACCATATGGTTCTCGTACACTTGTTAACAGCAGGTCTTTTTCAAGATGTGCATACTGTTCTTCTGTGACTTTGAGAACGGCATACGCATTCAGAAGGTTGTCCGTTTCTTCATGAAGCAGAATCTTTCCCTGATCTATCATATAGAAGTCATCACATAGTGTTTCGAGATCCTGTGCATTGTGAGAACTGATGAGAATGGAATGGGTGGGATTTTCCTCCATAAAGCTTCTTAACAGATCAAGCAATGCATTGCGTACGACAACATCGAGACCAGCAGTAGGTTCATCCAGAATGAGAAAGTCTGCCTTATGTGTAAGTGCGATAACAAGGGAAAGCGTTGTTTTCATACCAGTAGAAAATGTGCGCACTGGCTTGTTCATTGGCAGTTTGAACTGCTGTACAAGCTGGTCAAAATACGGTTTGTCAAAGTTGCGATAAAGAGAAGCCAGTACTTTCATGATGGCATGAATGGTCAGGTCATCACTGAACAGGGCACATGGCAAAACAGTTCCGATTCTTTCCCTGTCTTCCTGTTGTAAAGTGGAAATATCTTTGCCAAACAGCTGGATAGTTCCACTGTCTTTTGTGACAAGACCAAGGATGGCTTTGAAAGTAGTGGTTTTACCCGCACCATTTCTGCCAACAAGTCCGGTAATCATGCCTTCTTTGACAGACAGTGAGCAGTCTAATGTGAAGTGCTGGTATGTTTTCTTCAGATTTTGAATTTCAAGCATTTGTCTCCTCCAGGATCATTTGGAACAGATCACTGATTTCTTCATCACTGAGTCCGATCTTTCTTCCTTTGGCAATTGCCAGTTCAAGATCATTCTCCAGTTCATTTCTCATTTCTTCCGCAAGAAGATTCCGGTTGGAAAAAGAAATGTAGCTGCCTTTACCATGAATGGTCGCAACAAGACCTTCCTTTTCCAGCTCGTCATATGCTTTCTTGACGGTTAATGCACTGATTTTCAGTTCTCTGGCCAGAGATCTTACTGAAGGAAGGACATCATTTTCTTTTAATTCTCCTTTACGGATCAGATTTTTGATTTCGGTAATAATCTGTTCGTAGATGGGAATCATAGAAGTTGTGCTGATGATCAGATGCATAGTATCCCTCCCGCGTAAACAGTGTATAACAGCACATAACTGTTGTAAAGTGTTATATACTGTTTATTTCAAAAAAGTGCAGGTTTTACATTTGTTTGATAGAAACATTCTTCCATTATCCATACACTGAAAGTATGGAAGGAAAAGGCAGACGAAAATGGATGATGATGGTGATTATTCTCATTGTTGTCATCAGTTGTGCAATATCTGTGTATATAACCAACTTTGTGAATACTGTTGAAGGCACTGTTGGTTTTATCAGGGAAGTGATGTACAGAGTACTGTTTGTGGGATTTCTGATGGTGGCTGCCGGTATTGCCATATGGAGGTTGAGGGATCCGGTACGTACATTCCGGACAACAGTATTGTGTGTACTGGCGATTGTGTCTGTGCCAATTGCTGCATATTTGACATTTCGTGATGTGGCAAAGGATGTGCAGAACCTTAATCAACCAACGACCGTATATCTTTCCTGGTTGAAGTTCGATGATGATACCATCGGGGATGGACCAGCCTCCTATTATGTCAGTGGAAAGGGTATGGATGGTGAAGAACATCAGTTTTCAATCAGCTATGCATCTTATAAAGAAGGATATGCAATGTGGCTGGATGAAAAACCATTGTTTGCCCGTGTCGGGTATTATCCTTCTACTGAGGTGGTAGATGAAATCACATTTATGTATGAACTTGATGTAGAAGCTCTGGAATTGTATGAAACTTCTGCTTCTTTGGAAGATGAATGGGGCAGATATTGCTTTGAAGTCAATGGAGAAGTGTACCATATTGCCACACCTGTATCGTCATTTCTTGAAAATGGATGGACATTTGAACATGAGGAAGATGCGGAAGTGATGATGGATTGCAATGATGAACCATATGGTGACTATAGCAGTCTGGATGTCACACTTGTCAATGAAAAGGAACAGGAAATGGACGTGACATTGTACAATCCCAATTCCTATGACATTCCTGCGCGTGATGCGATTGTTGGCAGTGTATATATCATCTATGGTGACCATGACTATATTGGCAAAGAGTTCCGATTGCCAGGAGGGCTGATGCTCTACTGGTCAACGATGGATGATGTGATCAATTGTTATGGTGAACCAACTGAGAAAACTGACAGCAGGTTATCGTATGATGGACGAAATGGATATGAGACACTTTCCTTATCGTTTTCTGATGGAAGGCTGAATACGGTGCGGATACACAATTTCCCGTATTTCAAAAGAGATTGATTGTGGTTTGAAAATAAGGTGGATAATGGTATAATACGTGCCATAAAGCGCTAAAGAAAAGACCAGTACCTGTGGGTGATGACCAAGAGAGGAATCCATATTGCTGAAAGGATTCTGTCAGACAAGCAGCGAATTCACTTTTCCAGTGAGACTAATCCTCTCCGGATGTCCCCGTTACGGGCAATAAGCAAGGTGCGCACAGTGATTGTGCGAATCAGGATGGTACCGCGTGTTGAGCGTTCCTGTGATCAGGAACGTTTTTATTTTTACAGGAGGAGTTTATGGAACAGATCAGCAGGGTCAAAGAAGAAGCACTTGCAGCGATCGAAAAAGCAGAAAGTCTGAAAGACTTATCTCAGCTGCGTATTGCTTATCTTGGCAAGAAGGGAAGTATTCAGGCATTGATGTCTGAGATGAAAAACCTTCCTAAAGAAGAAAAGCCGGCATTTGGTCAGGAAGTCAATGCCGCAAAACAGGCTGTAACAGCAGCGATTGATGCACGTACGGAAGTATTGCGCAAAGAAGAACTTGCAAAGCAGCTTGAAGAAGAAAGACTTGATATTACTTTAGATGGCAGAAAGATGGAAAGAGGTACGGTTCATCCTCTGATGATGATCCAGCAGGAACTTGAAGACCTCTTCATCGGTATGGGTTACAAGGTAGCGGAAGGTCCGGAAGTTGAAAAGGACTATTACAACTTTGAGCTCGCCAACCTGCCAAAGGATCATCCTGCCCGCGATATGCAGGACACATTCTATATTGATCCAAACACATTGCTCAGAACACATACAACTGCGATTCAGATGAGAGAACTTGAAAAGGCACATGGTGAACTGCCAATCAAGCTTGTCTGCCCGGGTAAGGTATACCGCAGAGACGATGATGATGCGACACATTCTCACCAGTTCATGCAGTGTGAAGGACTTGTTGTTGGTGAACATATCACCCTTGCGGACCTCAAGGGTACATTGGAATTCATGGCAAGTGCCATGTTTGGTGATGGACGTACCGTTCGTTTCCGTCCATCCTACTTCCCATTTACAGAACCTTCTGTAGAAGTAGATGTTTCCTGTCCTTTCTGCAATGGCAAAGGATGCTCTGTATGCAAAGGCAGTGGCTGGATTGAAATCCTCGGTGCAGGTATGGTTCACCCGCATGTATTGGAAATCAATGGCTTTGATCCGGACAAGTGCTCTGGTTTTGCCTTTGGTGTAGGTCTTGAAAGAGTTGCCATGTTGAAATATGGCATTGATGACATCCGTAATTTCTATACGAACGATATCCGTTTCCTGAAGAATTTCGATCGTTTTGACTAAGGGGTAAAGAAAATGAAGTTAAGTTATAAATGGCTGAAGGAATATGTAGACCTGGAAGGCATCTCACCAGAAGAACTGGCTGACAGGATGACGACAGCAGGTCTTGAAGTAGAAGGTCTTGAACCGATGGCAGAAGCAACGGGACTTGCGATTGGTGAAGTCATGGAATGTGAAGACATTCCGGATACCCACCTGCATGCGACAGTTACCCGTGTTGGTGACAAGCCGGAAGATTATTACAAAATTGTATGCGGTGCACCAAACTGCCGCAAAGGACTCAAGGTTATCGTTGCACTTCCTGGTGCTGAACTGCCAGGAGGCACCATTACCGCAAAACCATTACATGGCTATGAATCCAATGGTATGCTTTGTGCCCTCTATGAACTTGGGGTAAACAAGAAGGTGCTTTCTGAAAAGCAGGTCAATGGTATTGAAGAACTGCCGATGGATGCGCCAGTTGGTGAACGTGACGTACTTGGTTATCTTGGTCTGGATGATGTCATTCTTGATGTATCTCTTACACCAAACCGTGCGGATTGTTCCAGTATGTGGAATATGGCAAAGGAAGTTGGCGCTATTCTCAACCGCAAGGTGACATGGCCTGCTGTTAAAGGCAGGAGCGATTGTGGAGAAGATGGTAACTTTGTCATCAAGACAGAAACAGAGAAGTGCCCGGTATACTTTGGCAAGGTTGTCAACCATGTCAAAGTCGGTCCTTCTCCTGACTGGATGAAGAAATATCTGCAGGCTGCAGGTATGAACTCCATCAATAATGTTGTCGACATTTCCAACTTTGTTATGCTGGAAACAGGTCAGCCACTCCATTTCTATGACCTTTCCAAGCTTCCACATCATGAGATTACCGTAGTGGATGACAGAGCTATGAAGATGACAGCCCTCGATGGTGTTGAATTTGAGATAGAAAATGGTGACATTCTCATCACAACCAATGGTGAAGCAACCGGTATTGCCGGCATCATGGGTGGTGAAGAATCCATGATCGATGAAAATACAACAGCGATTCTCATTGAAGCAGCGCACTTCAATCCGGTTTCCATCCGTAAGACAAGCATCCGCCTCAATCTGATTACGGAAGCTGCCCAGCGTTTCACAAAGGGTCTTGAGCCACTTTCCATGATCAAGGCAGTGGACAGATCTGTGGATATGCTGGAGAAATACGCAGATGCGTCCGGTTTTGAAAAGACGGTTGTTGCAGGACATGAAGACTATGAAGAAAAGGTTATTGTAGAAACCCTTTCTCACTGCAATGGACTTTTAGGCACAAACTTCTCTATGGATGAAGTACGGGGTGTTCTTGAACGTCTTGACTTCAAACCAGAAGTCAATGGAGATGCCATTACATGCCATATTCCTTCTTACCGTACAGATATGGAAGGACAGGCAGATGTTGATGAAGAAGTTATCCGTCTGCTTGGCTATGGAGACCTTGCAAGCACACTTCCATGGATGGAACCAACGGTAGGCAAGCTTTCTGATGCGCAGAAGGCAAGACGTGATATCCGTGATATCCTGACAGGCTTCAATTTACATGAAATTGTGACTTATACACTTGTCAGTGATAAGTTTGTGGAAGAAACTTCTGTTCCTGTCGGTGAAGCAATTGCACTGGCTATGCCGATGAGTGAAGCTAGAAAGTATATCCGTACAGGGCTCATGAACAGTGTTCTGGAATGTGTACAATACAATGAAGCACATGGTTCTACAGACAATAATTTCTTTGAGATCTCCAAAGTCTATGGACAGGGTAAGGAAGAAGAAAGAGTAGCTATCCTTCTCGATGGTATGCTGGAGAATGATCCACTGTACAAAAAGACAGAAACTTCTGATTTCTATACCATGAAGGGCATTCTTCTCACATGGCTTTCCAGATGTGGTTTTGCTAAAGCAAGAGTACGCCTGAAGGAAAATACAAAAGACACGGTTCACTTCCATCCATTCCGTTCAGCTGAGGTATACCTCGATGGAAAGTTCATCGGTATCTTTGGTGAAGTTCATCCAGAATATGCATCACAGTTTGACCTCAAGCGTGTCATCTATGCGGAACTTCTGCTTGAACCAGTCCTTGCCACAAAGGCAGGCAGACTCCGCTTTGTACCACTTGACCGCTATCCGGGTGTTTCCCGTGACCTTGCCCTTGTGGTAGACAAGAAGACAACAGCCCAGGAAATTCTGTCTGTTGTCACAAGAAACTCCGGAAAGATTGTCAAAGATGCAAACATCTTCGATGTCTATGAAGGTGAACACATTGAAGAAGGCAAGAAGTCTGTTGCCCTGCATATTGTTTATCAGGCAAGTGACAGAACACTCAAGGAAGAAGACATCGCACCAGTACATGAACGCATTCTGAAGCAGTTCAAAGAAAAACTCGGTGCAGAGCTGCGTTCCTGATCGTTGAAGACATTGCATTCGTGCAGTGTCTTTTCTTTTACGCTATACTGAAGACAGAGGAAAAGCATATGAAAAAGAAGACATTTATCATTTCCGTTCTTTTCGTCATCGTCTTTGTCGGGGTGTTCTATCTTCGCGCACAGATGCCATGGTACAGGGAAGAAGTCAGTGCTGAAACCTTTGAAAAAGCAGCCGGAGAAGCTGGTTTTGTGACAGAGGATGTGATGTATAAATATGACATCGGAGGTGAAGTTATTTATGATGCTGTTATTGAGGCAAGAGATCCGGATAAAAAAAGTTTGATTACTTTTTATGACCTCAATCTGGGAGGATCCAGTGAAAATGCTTTCGAGTTTCATTTCAAGGAACTAGAACAGAAACAGGAAAAGGATAATATTGTTATGGACACAGGATCTTCGTATCAATGGGCAGAACTTGTCACAGATGACCGTTACTTCTTTCTTGCAATGGTAGAAAATACTTTGCTGAATGTCGATGCAGATATTTCTGACAGACAAATGGCAGAAGAACTGATTAATACATTTAATTACCGCTAGGAATGAGAAAGACCACAGATTTCTGTGGTCAATGGTGTCAACCTAAGAAATTTGATGGTTGGCATCTTTTTTTGCGTTACCTGCTGAAGATATTTTTATATTCTAAGGTATTATGTATCTAATGTAGTTAAGAATAAGTAACTAATAAGTTCATTTTAATACATATTTCTTTTATAATGTAGTTAAGTATAAAGGAGGTATTATTATGTTCGTTCGTGTTATTCCTAACAACAAAG
This sequence comes from uncultured Erysipelotrichaceae bacterium, assembly GCA_949289855.1. Taxonomy (GTDB): domain Bacteria; phylum Bacillota_I; class Bacilli_A; order Erysipelotrichales; family Erysipelotrichaceae; genus Bulleidia. The sequence continues at coordinate 1,773 of CASEPS010000075.1, read as the reverse complement.
GTACAAAGAAAACTTATTTCTGTGATCTCGTCGAATCTTTCCGTGATCAATATGGCAAGCCCAGGCACAAGGTTGTAGTTAAGCTTGGTCAGTTTGACCAGGAACATCTGCCTTATATCCGTGCAGCCTATGCCAAAAATCCTGATGACGAATTCCGAAAGGTTAAGGTGAAATGCTCAGGACAATAAGAAAGCTCTTGTTTCTTTGTTCTCATGGTTCGGTCGATTTATCAAGTCTGATGAAGTTCTTTCCGCTACCAGGAAATTTCCTAACGCCTTTATCCGTAAGTTCAAATTTCCTTGGTACGATGTATTGCTTTTTCTGATCTTCCACTGTCAAAAATGTATTAGCTCTGGATTGAGCCGGTACTACTCTGACATCGGCCTGTCAGAGCTTCGTATCAGTCGTCAGGCTGCTTTCAAGGCGATCAAAAAAGTTAACCCATCCGTATTCAACCTTTTGATTTCCAGACTGGCTGAGCGCTTCTATCAGTCTGAACTGGTGAAAAACTATAAGGGTTATGTTCTTCTTGCGGAAGATGGAACTACATTGAATCTCTACAAAACCAGTGATTCACTACAGAAATTTGGCTGTGTATTCAATCAGATTGTCACTAGTGAAGACAAAGCCGCGAAGGCAACCTCACGTTCTGCAGCACTGTATGACGTAACAAACGGGTTAATCATTGACTTTAAAATGAAGAGATTCAAGGATTCTGAAATTCCTATCGCTATCGAGCAGTTGGATTCCATTCCTCTTTTGAACGGTTATCCTGCAATCTATCTGGCTGATCGCTATTATGACAGTGTTGAATTATTTTCAATACTGGAAAGCAAGGGACTGAAGTACTGTATCCGTGGCAAAACAAATTTCTTCAAGCATTATGTCGAGAAAATGAAAACAAACGACGAATGGATCAGGGTCAGAATTGACAAAACCTGGCAACGAAGGCTGAAATATTCGCAACCAAGGGAGCGGTTTTCAAAAGATCCATACATCGATATCCGTGTTGTAAAAAGACATTATGTCATTCACAAAAATGATGGCAAAACGGAGTCAGTCGATCTCATCTATTTCACCAATCTGAGCAAAGAAGAGTTTGATTCAAATGAAATAGCGTATCTTTACAGCAAGAGATGGGCAATTGAAACTGGATACAAAACACTAAAAACAGATCTTGAGTGGGAGAGGTATTTCAGTGAAGACTGCGATAGTGAAACGTGTTCGATCTATGCGAAAGTCGTATTTCATAATCTCAGTGGGATACTAAGAAAAGAGATGGATCAAGAACTGCTAAAGATTGATAAAGAACAGGAGAAACAAAACTCTGAAGGAAACAAATATGAGTATCAGATCAATTGTAAACAGTTAATTGAGTTGATCAGGGACGAGAAACTAATGAGATGGATGCGGAACGGAAATCCGGACAGAATTGATAAGATGATTGATCTGATAAAGCTTTTGATCAACAAAATAAAAGTGCCTGTCCGTCCCAACAGGCACTACAAGAGATGGGGAAGAATCATCAAGCAAGGCAAGCCAATGCGCTTCCGTCTTGATGGCAGAGACTGGCCAAACACCAGATCAAATAATGGTGTATTGGTGACTATCCGCCCCAGCTAAATTTATATTATCTGAGTTTTTAAAAAATATCAGTAAAAACTCAATGTTTTCGTATACTCTTTTTGAAGAAAAGAGCCATAGAAAATTGTAGTTAAGATGTCGCAAAAAAAGATGCCAACCATCAAATTTCTTAGGTTGACACCATTGACC
>CASEPS010000074.1 GCA_949289855.1 uncultured Erysipelotrichaceae bacterium | reverse complement strand
TGTATGAGCGCTGCTGCCATATACTACTACCGCCACTCTGGAATCAGGATGAGATTCCATTACTTTCGCAATAGAGGTATTTACAGCTGCCACCGTTGCTTCCAAACGGGTCTGCTGCCGGGTTAAATCCTCATCCATGGAGTTGGAGTTATCAATTACAAAAACCACATCAACAGGAACCGAGCTTTTGCCGGTTATGTTCTGTGTAGTTGCTAATGCAGAATATGCCACAAGGAAGTCAGAATCGTTTTTAACTGTTACATTTCCGACCTCACCTGAGAATGTAGCGTCTTCTGTATACACCGTCTTATCGGTCCATACCCTTCCCGCATATCTTGTTGATGAGTTATCACCAAGATTCTGCGCATAGGAACCTGTTGTATTGCCATCAGAAGTCTTTTCTGCCGCATAGACTGGTGTGATACTTCTGTTCACAAGACCCGTTCCAACAAAAAGAGCCATAACCATAGCCATGATGACAAGGCCTATGCGTACAGGCTTCTTTAGTCTTCTTCTGTCTGTTCCTTTCTGTTTCATATGTTGTTCTCCCTCCCTCTGAAGTACTCTTCAGTTATCGGAAAACCGTAGGTCTACACATGTAATGTGAGATCCATTCACCACATAATGTGTATTATGTGGTGAAATCAGATTTACATCAGTAGATACAGCGCTTTTAAGAAGAACAATGCAGTAAAAAAGTGTTCTTTCATAGAAATTGGTGTGAAAGAACTTTTCATCATGTTTCAATGATCACTTATAAACAAAGTTAAAACTTTTGATCACTTTATTGACTTTGATTAACTGTTTGTTAGAATTGTTTTGTGCAAAATAGCTGAAAAAGCTTTTGTTAGCAGGAAAACCGAACCACATAATACACATTATGTGGTTTTTATAATAAGTGCAGTGAGTTTATCAATCTTCTATGCTCTACGCCTGTAGACATAATATAGATACGTGTTGTGTTGATGCTGCTATGACCAAGGATGTCTGCCAGTTTGGCAATATCTTTGTCTAATGCATAGAACGTCCTTGCAAAGAGATGTCTGAAGTTATGTGGAAACACCTTTGTACTTTCCACAAGTGCTTCCTTGCATAATGCCTTCATCATTTTCCATATGTTTGATCTGTCTAATGGTCTTCCACTTCTTGTAATGAATATAGGACCACAGTTGATCTTTTGTCTCTTTGTGTATTTCTTTAAATGTGTAACTAGTTTATCTGGCAGGAAGATCTTTCTTGTCTTCCCTTTCATACGGATTGTTGTTTCACCTTCCGTAAGAGCATCGGTTGTAATGTACTGCACTTCAGAAACACGAATACCTGTTGAACAGATGGTTTCAATGAGAAGGGCAAGACGCTCATCCTTCTTCTTTCGTGCTGCTTTAATCAGTCTTGTGTACTCTTCTTTTGTCATTTCTCTGCTTTGTGAAATATAGACTGATCGTTGCTGCTTGAAGAGTTTCAGCTTCAGGCCTTGTCTATTGATAAAGGAAAGAAACCCATTAATGGCAACCAATGCCGCATTAGCACTGCTTGCCTTGTAATGAGCGATAAGGTCTTCCTTATAGGCAAGCATTGTTTCTTTTGAAAGTTCTTTGTCCTTGCAGAAGGATGAAAAACGTTTGAGTTCACGCTTGTACTGTTCACATGTTGCTTCACTTTTCTCTTCTTCTTTCAGCCAGGCAATATACCTGTTAATCATTTCTTCCATTCCATTAACCTCCCCACAAAAATTAATGAATAATTCTCTATATATTTACAAATGTTAACGATGTGAACTTCCATTGTAAGGGGAAATGAATTGGAAAATGTGACAGGAAAATGAAAAGAGCGGAATTTCCCGCTCTTCCTCATCATTCATCAATTTTCTGCAAAGCTGTGTAGTCAATATCAGTTGGTGTTTCTCTGCCAAACAACAGTGTCAATACACTTGCGACCTGTGTCTGGTCATTCATAGAACTGATTCTGCCTTCCATACCAGAGAATGGACCGGAGAGAATCTTGACTGTATCACCAATGCTGAAGTTGACTTCAACCTTCTTGTCAGACTTGCCCATTCTTCTCAGAATAGATTCCATTTCATCCGGTGCAACCGGGAAAGGCTTTGCACCACCACCGGAAGAACCGATAAATCCGGTAACACCTGGTGTGTTTCTGACAACATACCATGCTTCGTCAGTCATCTTCATCTCAACGAAGACATAACCTGGAAACATGTTATGCATCTTTTCAACCTTCTTGCCGTTCTTGATTTCAATTTCCGGTTCTTCTGCTACAACAATACGGAACAAAGAATCCTGAATGCCCATTGTTTCAACACGCTTCTCCAGGTTTTCCTTGACCCTGTTTTCATGACCGGAATATGTATTGACAACATACCATCTTTTCTGGTGTTCGTCGTCGATTGCTGCTTTTACTTCCTTATCGTCTGCCATACCTTATGCTCCAATTCCAATAAACTTCAACAAAAATGTCACACCGAACTCACAAAGCACAAAGAACAGTGCAAAGAATACTGTAAAGACAAGTACCTCACCGGTTGTGGAAAGAATACCTGGACCCTTGTCACTATCCTTCCACTTTGGCCATACGACTCTCTTTGCTTCCTTCTGGATACCTCTCAATGAGAACCAGTGATCCTTTGGCTGTTTATTCTTGGCAGGCTTTGCTGCCTTTTTGTCTTTCTTTTCTACCATGGGAAACCTCCTATTTTGTTTCCTTATGAAGCGTTTTCTTACCGCATTTCGGACAGAACTTCATCAATGCAAGTCTCTTGTCCCTGCTGCTCTTTGATCTGTTTGTCGTATAATTCCTGGACAGACAAACCTCACATGCCAGGATGACCTTGTCATCTTTAGCCATAATAAAAACTCCTTCAAGTGCTTACTTATTTTATACAAAGGAACCACGAACGTCAATCCGCATCTTCATAAAGGCATTTTTTGAACTTCCGGCGCAGTCTGTGCAGCCTGGCATCATATGACTTCAAACTCAACCCAAGCTTCTCTGCACTCTCCTTATGCGTATACCCGCTCATACATTCCTGCAATGTCTTCCTGTCATTTTCCCCAAGCTTTCCAACAAGCCGGACAAGCTTTTCAAGACCCACCTTGTAAGAACAATAATAATCCGGACAGCCCATGCTTTTATCCGAAGGCAGTAAATCATAGAATGGGGAAGTCTCATTGATCATGCCATCACTCCGCCCTGTCCTCATCCTGTCATTTTCCCTGACAATCTGTATGACATACCGCTGGATTTTCCTTTTCACCAATACCGAAGCATATGTGCTGAACTTTGCCCCACGGTCATTCCGGTATGTCCAGATGGCATACAGTAAAGCAACCCTGCCTTCCTGCAGAAGATCATCTTTGCAGAACGCACACCCGGCATATCGTTTGATATACGTGCAGACAATAGCCGCAATCATTGGTTCATGCATACGAAAAAGAGCCTTGTATGCATAACTGTCACACAGATGGCTCATATAAAGTAGTTCACTTGCGTTTTCCATAACCGCCCTCCTGAAGAGGGAATCTCATGCTGTAAATCTCATACATCAGAATACCAGCCGATACCGAAGCATTCAGAGAAGAAATCTTTCCTGCCATTGGAAGGGACACAATGTAGTCACACTGTTTTTCAAGAAGCCTGGAAATACCCTTCCCTTCGTTACCGATAATCAGTACGACATCCATGTCATAGGACAAGCCTCTGTAGTCCGTACCATCCATATCAGCACCAATAATCCACCAGCCTTTTTTCTTCAGCTCTTCACACGTTCTGGAAAGATTGGTAACAGCGGCACATTTCACTGTATCAATTGCCCCGGCAGAAACTTTGGCTACCGTCGGTGTAAGACCAACCGCATTGTTCTTTTTGAAGATCACACCATCTGCACCAGCCGCATCAGCTGTTCTTAAGATGGCCCCAAGGTTATGGGGATCTTCCAGCTCATCCAGCATGATGAGAAGTCCATGCTTTCCTTCTGGCTTTGCGGCAAGAATCTCATCCACCGAATATGTGCGATATGGTTCAATCTCCGCAAGCACACCCTGATGATGGTCACTCTTTGCCATCTTTTCCATGGTTCTGCGGTCAATCATCTTCACAGTAACCCTGCGCTTCTTTGCCATGTCCTCAATCTTTGCATCGCGGGAAGACAGGTAGATTACCTTTGCCCTGTCACTATCTGACAGTATCTGTTTTACAACATTTTTCCCATACACATATTGTGTCATGCCTTTTCCTCCCGTAAGTCCTTCACTTTGTCCCATATCTCGCGGATTCTTTCCCGCCTCTCCAGTAACCACAATGCCCCAAGCAATGCCTCAAAACCTGTTGAAATCCGATAGACCTTTACATCTGTATTATGTGGTACTGTACCCGCATTGCCATTTCTTCCCCTGCGGAAGTACTCTTCTTCCTCATCTGTAAAGAAACCCTGCTCATGCAATGTCTCATAAAACATGCATTGTGCCTTTGCACTCACATAGGCAATGCTTTTCTTCTGTAACTGACTGCCTTTTCCTTCGCCTTTTTCCAGCAGATACTCCCTGACACACAATGACCACACTGCATCACCAAGGAAGGCAAGTGTACGACCAGAACACTCATTTGGTGTCATTACAACAATCCTCTTTCCATCAGTTTCTTCCGGTATTCGTCTGCAGCTTCAAAATTCTTCTCTGCCTTGGCCGCATTCCACTTCGCAAATGTTTCCTTGTCCTCTGCTGTTACAACAGGTTTTTCCACCACAATACCGAGAACTTCCAACATTTTCTCCACCGCATTGCGATACTTCTCCACTTCCGCAAAGTCTGGTTCCCTCTTGCGGAGTGCCTGGTTCAGCTTCTTGATTGTCTCAAAAATTACCGCATACGCATTTGGTGTATTCATATCATCATCCATGCAGTCAAGGAAGGCACGATAACTCTCTGCATCATATGTACCACTATTCACTTTATCCGCAAGCGCTGCCTTGACATCTGCCTGGTGTAAAGGATTCAGCACCTTGTCGAGTTCCTTGCGTGCTGTATCCACCGTTTCATCAGAGAAGTTGAGTTCCTTGCGGTAGTGTACAGAACTCACTAACCATCTGGTGAGGTTTGTGCCAAGCGCACTGACAACATCCTTTGCCCACAAAGTATTGCCAAGGGACTTACTCATCTTTTCACCATTGATGTTGACCATGGCATTATGTACCCAGAAATTGGCAAGAGAATTGTTATACAGTGCTTCCTGCTGTGCGCATTCATTTTCATGATGTGGGAACTTGAGATCCATACCACCACCATGAATATCAATCAGATGTCCAAGATTCTTGTTAATCATGACAACGCATTCTGTATGCCAGCCAGGTCTTCCTTCACCCCATGGAGAATTCCACTTGATACCTTTATCTGTCTTCTTCCACAAAGCAAAGTCACAAGGGTTCTTCTTTCCACTGCCTGTGTCATCTACTCTTTCACTGGCACCAGCTTCAAGCTCAGAAAGCTTCTGGTGGGAAATTTCGCAATATGTACCACTGACACTGTCTACACTGAAATACACATCCCCATCCACTTCATAAGCATGGCCTGTCTTCACAAGTTCATCAATGAAAGAAATGATATCTTCCATTGTTTCCGTAACACGCGGTGTCATATCCGGCAGCTCTGTATTCAACTGTCTTCTCACATCCTGGTAAGCATCAATATACCGCTGGGCAATCACTGCCTCAGTTGTATTTTCCTCAATTGCCTTATTGATAATCTTGTCGTCCACATCAGTGAAATTGGAAACATAGGTAACCGTATACCCTTCTGCTTCAAACAATCTCTTCAACACATCAAAGACAATCATCGGTCTTGCATTACCAATATGGGCATAGTTATATACCGTAGGTCCGCATACATACATGTCCACATGTCCTTCATGAATTGGTTTGAAATCTTCTACTTTCAATGTTTTTGAATTGTACAGTCTGATCATATCGTTCTCCTTAAAAACAAAGAGGCATCTCACAAAAAGACGCCTCGCGTGGTTCCACTTTTCATTGTACTCAAACAGCTTAACGCGCCTCTTCGTCAGCCCTACATTATCGGGTCTGCCCTCCCGGATGCATTCCTTCATCATTCCAGCAGGCGTTTCCACCAGTCCGCCCTCTCTTTAACCTTCATGTATGAAGTACTATTTCCGTTCATCGGTTTCGCAAGCATTATACCGTATTACACAACAAGTGGCAATTGAACTACATTAACCATTCACCTTCAGACACTGCTTTGCCATTCTTCTTCCATACTGCACAAAGAGATCTTCATGATTGCCATTCACAGATACTGGTCCAAGATGAATCACAGGACTCTCTGTACCACCAGATGAATAGGCCATCATACCAGCCACTATCATATGCCGTAACATCGTCTCAATGGCAATGACACCTCCACCCCAGTCATACTGGGCAGTCGCATAGGCACCACCAAGTTTCCCAGCAACACCAAATCCTCCAAGACTTTCCAGAAACTTCTTCATATCGCCGGAAACATCCGCTATGTAAGTAGGAGAACCAATAATGACACAATCACTTTCCTTCACCCATGCCTTGTCCACATCACTGATATTGAAACACTTCACCTCAATACCAGCTTCTTCCATACCCTTACCAATCCATTCACCAGCCATCTTTGTGTTACCGGTTTTGGAATCAAACAGAATACTTGCTTTCATACATTCCTCCCATTTCTAAAAAAGCAGGATTTCTCCTGCTTAAATGTTGAAATCATTTTCAAATTCACTGTCTTCATGAAGATAGAACGAATAGATTGTATTCCCAATCTTCAGCCATCCGGAAAGGTCCGGCATCCAGATCCAGTCATTCTCCGTAAGAATACCTTTGGAAATCAGACTGGCAAGCTCACGATCTGTATATGGACCGTACTTGGAACGATCACTTTTCATGTAATACCACACTTTATCCATGAATACTCCCCTCCTGTAAGCTTACTCGCCTTGTGTTTCTGTGCCAGGACTTTCTGGTGTTGTTTTTAATTGTACATTTACGGTCATATCATCAGATACCGTAATGCTCTGGTCTACAATCTGATCCGCCGGATATCGGGTAACAATTTTACTCAACTGATATGTTCCAGCTGTCAGTTCCACTGTCTCCGTCTGACCATCCGGATAAACCAGAGTTACGCCGTGATATTCCACTTCCGTATAGTCATACTTTAAGGACACCGGTTGATTTTCGCTATCCGAATACTTTTCGTCATTAGACTTTGCAACTACCGCAACATTGTATGTTGTACCACCTGTAAGAGGAACAACCGGATTATCCTTTGAAACGGTCAATGATGGATACCCCGCACTGTCTCCTACAACATTTCCATTAATGTACACTTCATAACTAGACGCATTGTCCACAGGCATCCAGCTGATCGTCCAGGCACCTCCACTATCTGCTGTAGCAGAGATTTCAGAAGGTACCGCTAGCTGTGTCTGTCTTCTAGAGTATTGATAGTTGACAGTTGAAGGATCACCATCCTGATACTCATCCGGATTGTTTGATTTCGCTGTTACGGTGACGGTATAAGAAGTACCATCTTCCAGTTTATCTGCCGGAATACTGATGGAATTACTCTGTGAGTTGTTCTTGATACCTGCAGGTTCTACTGTTACTTCATAGTAGTCCGCATGTTCTACTTCATCCCACTTGATCTGTACATTATCAGGTGTTTCTGAGAAAGAAATGTTCTCTACGCGGTCAAGCTTTGTATCGGCAGAAGCAGATGGTGAAGCTTCAGCACCAGCTGTATTTTCATACTGTCCATACTGGTTATCACCAGTACCATACATCTTTCCATCTCTTGTCATGCCAATGAGTGTATTGCCATGTGCTGCAATGTATTTCACATTCTTCCAGCTTTCCACTGCTTTGGAAAGCTCAGCATTTGTTGTAGCAACTCTTACTGAGCCATCTTTGCCAAGCCCTGCCACAAAGTCAGAACCAGCCGCAATAGCCGAAATATTGTTCAGGTTGCTTGTTGCCGGGATGGTACTGCCGTTCAAAGAAATACCACTGACCGTACCATTTGTAGTTATATAATACACACCACTGTCACTGATGGAGACACCCTTGACACCTGTTGCGGTTGTTGGAATGTTTACCCCACCACTGGAAAGGAATGAACCATCTTCTTTTAATGCAACGGTTACACCATTGCCGGCATAGATGGAAGAAACATTTTCCCAGCCATCTACTTCACATGCACTGCTGTTACCAGTACAGAGCACTGTACCATCTTCTTTGACAGCTGCCGCATGGTCATTGCCTGCCGCAATCATCTTTACATCAGTCCAGTCAGAAGTGTTGATGGAAGTGTTTGTCGAAGAAACAGTGCCATCTTCTTTGAGGCCAAGTGACCAGTCAGAATATGTGCTGACCTGCACACTGCCACTGAGTGCTGTGGAGTTATAGCCCTGACCTCTTGCCTTGATGGAACCGTTGTTTTCAATAAAGACGGAATATGTTGAACCAAGAGACAATCTGTTGACATCAGAAAGAGAATTCGCACTTCCTCCACCAAATCCATTGATCAAAAGCACAGCCAGCAGTACAACCACTACTGCCGCACCACATCCACCAAGAATGTACCATGTCTTCTTGTTCTGGAAAGGACTTGCATGCTTGACCTTGACCATCTTCTTTGGCTTAGTCTCTTCTTCCTCATCCTCTTCTTCCTCTTCATCATCATTGAAAGAGAATGCATTGGTGTCCATGACCTTTGTTCCACCATCAACCGTATCACCCTGCTGAACGCCAGGAATACTGCCGGCTACCACTGTGTCACCAAGTGTATCAGAAAGTTCTTGGGTTGCATTGATGCCACCATTTGAAACAAATGGAATCGTTGCACTCTTTTCAGCCTCAGGTGTTTTTTCAACAGGCTGTGGCGCGACAAACGCTACGGTGTTATCAATCAGTGCAGACACATCCACATGGAATGTATCAGCGATGACTTTCAACTGTTCAATATTGGGAATGCTGTTGCCGTTTTCCCAGTTCATATACTCAGAAACCGGAACAAGAAGTTTCTGGGCAATTTCACTTTGCGACATACCGCTGTTGCGTCGCAAAAGATTCAGTTTTCCCGGAAGTTTATTCATAAAAATCCTCCTTGTTCTATTTTATATAGATTGTTAATGCTTTTCAACGCACCATTTTTGCGATATGTATCATATTTAGTCTTGTTTTAAGAGAAAGAAAAAAACGGGGTTACCCCCGTTTTCCGATTGACGCAATGATTATTTAACGTTTGCGAAGTACTTGATTGTACGAACCATCTGAGATGTGTAGGAATTCTCATTGTCGTACCAGGAAACTGTCTGTACTTCGTATGTGTCATCGTCGATCTTGTTGACCATTGTCTGAGTAGCATCGAAGATGGAACCATGTGTTTCATCGATGATGTCGGAAGAAACGATTGGCTCATCAACATAAGCGAAGGAATCAGACTCAGCTGCCTTCATAGCTGCGTTGATAGCATCAACTGTAACATCCTTACCCTTGACAACAGAGTACAGCAGAGTTGTGGATCCTGTAGGAACCGGAACACGCTGAGCAGAGCCGATGAGCTTGCCATTCAGTTCAGGAATAACAAGTCCGATTGCCTTAGCAGCACCTGTGGAGTTCGGAACGATGTTCTGAGCAGCTGCACGGGAACGACGCTTGTCACCCTTTCTCTGAGGTCCATCGAGAATCATCTGATCACCTGTGTAAGCATGAACAGTTGTCATGATACCAGCCTGGATCGGGAATGTGTCGTTCAGTGCCTTAGCCATAGG
>CASEPS010000073.1 GCA_949289855.1 uncultured Erysipelotrichaceae bacterium | reverse complement strand
TTGCTTTACAGTGAGATACATAGCGATCCTCCTTTCTAACAGACATATATTATCTATACCAATATTATAGCAGACAGCTATAGACATTTCTGCTTTTTCCATAGAAAGTAAAACAAAAACCAGCATTCATCTCACCACCTGTAGAGGTGGGAGTATTCTGCTGGGGATTAGATAAAACTTTATTTCTTCTGTTTCGTTATCGGTGATCATCAGTTCAATGATACGGTCCGGATAAAAGACAACTTCACCCGTATTGAGACCACAGAAGAAACGGATATGTGTTCCACTTTCTTCAATGGTATAGGCATTGTTTTTCAGTGAGAGAAGCCAGTCATGATACAGTTGTTCATTCAGTTTTCCATATTTTTCCTCTTTTTCTTATTGTACGATGGAAAAAAGGAAATGTGGTGATTATGTGAACAAAAAAGGATGGTTCAACCATCCTGGGTACAGTCGGAATAGCGGGATTCGAACCCACGACCTCTTCGTCCCTAACGAAGCGCGCTACCAAACTGCGCCATATTCCGGATGTGCATTGATATTATATGAAAGTGACATAGTTTCTGCAAGTGTACGGTTGACAATCTCGAATATCGTCTACGGTTGACAATCTCGAATATCGAGAATATAGTGAAGGTGGAGGTAATCTCGATTATCGAGGTTTGTGAAAATGGCAAGACAGAAATTCAAAACATTGACGGAACAGATGTTCTATGTGCTCTTGTGCCTTGAAAAGGAGTGCTGTGGTACACAAATTCTCTTGTGCATTGAAGAGATGACACAAGGGCGTGTAACAGTAGGTTCAGGTACTTTGTACAACCTGCTGGAAGAGTTTCTTTCCTGCAATATGATCGAAGAAAGAAGGGCAGAAGGCAGGAAACGGTATTATGTTCTCTCAGATAAAGGCAGGGAATGCCTCTATCAGGAGTATGTTCGTATTCGCGGACAGATTGAGGACTTTGAGCGTACATTTGGAAAGGATGAGCATCATGAAAATGACAATCCGGTTTGTGTCTACAGAACTGTTTCAACAGGAAAAACGGAACAATCTTCTGCAACAGATGGCGAAGCAGGGGTGGTGTCTGAAGAAGACATATGGCCTGCTCTGGCTGTTTCAGAAACAAAAGAATAATGATGTGCGTTTTTCTTCACTCTGGCACTATTTCAAAAATGGTGAAGAGGAAAAGAAGAACGATATGATTGCCTTTATGGAAGAAGGCGGCTGGCAGTATGTAACAAGTTGTGGCTTTCTGCATATCTTCGAGACCGAAGATGAGAGTGCTGTACCACTTGAAACAGATGCAGTGACGACAATCATGGCATTGCATAAGACAATGTGGAAGACAGTTATCTTGCCAGTTGTTCTCATTGTGGCTGCCGGTGTGCTGTTTGTCGGTATGCAGATACAGAGTCTGTTAACCTCACCATTGTTTTCCTTTGGTGGAGATGAAGTAAACTGGGCACTTATGGTCATGGCATTGTTTGTTCTTTCGGCAATAGCAGGCATTGTATTTCTGATCAGCTATTTCAACTGGTATCGAAAGGCAGTGCGTATTGCAAAAGAGGAAAATGCAGTTACTCCTTTCACTGCGTTTCCATCGCTTGCCATAACCTTTGGCTTGTTTTACTTTGAGATAATCATCATCTGGACAGAACGTCTTGTCTTTGGGGATGATAGTGCAATGTACCGTATTCTGCTCATCTTTATGGGGATACTTACAGCTTTGCTTTCTTTACTGCAATACAAAGTCAATCATCAGAAAAGCTCTATGCAGGTGGTACGCAGGTCTATCATTCTTGTGGGTCTTTGCATTGTCTGTTGTGGGATTGCCTTGTTTGTACCTTCCAAAAAGAAAGATAACAGCCTTCCCATTGAGCAGGCACCACTTGTCAAAGCAGATTTTGGTGATACAGGTTCTTTGCAATATCTTTCAGCATACAAACAGAATTTCCTGTTTGACAGACTGGATGTAAACCAGTATGAGGGTGATGATCAGATGTTTTCATTTGGCTATACATACATCAATTGTCATCTGGAAATATTGGAGGATGCATTGTTCAATGATTTACTGCAATGGATGGAAAGAAGTCATGGTGGAGTGTTTGTTGAAAGTGATCCAGAAGCATATAGCGTGGATACATTGTATGTGCACCATGATGATAGATATGCATATCTCTTCCGCAATGGTAAAGATATGGCATGTGTGACATTTGACTTTCAGCCAACAGATGAACAATTGCAGTATGCACTAGATGTGTTGTGTGATTGGAATTGATAGAGTGAGGCGTTTTGTTGGAAGAACAACACAATACTGTTTGTTCTGAGTGGTGCAAAATAATCAAAAAAACATTATGATATCGTTTGAAATGAAGTGAAACAGGCATGGACTACGATATGCTGTACAGCAAAAAAGAAAGGCTTGCAAAGATCCGTAACAGTTTTCTGCCAGAGGCATTGAGAAGCTTTGAAAAAAGTTTTGATGTTGAGTATGCACACAATTCCACTGCCCTTGAAGGAAATACGCTCTCACTGATAGAGATGAAGGCAATTCTGGAAGATGGTCTTTCTGTTGGTGGGAAAACACAGCGAGAAATCTATGAAGTGACAAACCATGCTAAAGCATTTGCTTTTGTAAAAAAGTGTGTTGCAGAGGGAAGGCATCTGGATGAGACGACAGCCAAGGATATTCATGCACTATTGATGGAAAATATCCTTATTGGAGGTGTGTATCGCAATGTGGAAGTCCGTATTCCTGGTGCTGGTTTCAATCCTCCTGTACCTGTTGAAATGTTCCGGCAGATCAAAAATTTCTTTGCGGATCTTTCATGCCGGGTGGATCTTAATCCTATTGAACTTGCCGCATGGACACATGCTGAGTTTGTAAAAATCTATCCTTTTGTCGATGGGAATGGCAGAACTTCCCGATGTTGATGAACTACCAGCTTATGAGCAACGGATTCCTTCCTGTTTCTATTGCAAAAGAGGATCGTCTCGCATATTTCGAAGCACTGGAGGCATATGCTGTGGGTGGGGATCTGAAGCCATTTGCATATATGATTGCTGAACTGGAGGAAAAACGTCTGGATGAATATCTTGCTATCAGCAGTGAACCGGCTAAATAGTTATTCCTGATATATAGTAAGGGGTGTTCTATAGGAACACCCTTGCTTTCGTTTTGGTATATTCTATTGTTTTTCAGCCTTCACCAGCAGCATCATCGGTCTTCTCATTTCATCTTTGAATCCAGGCATATCCATCATGTCTTCTGGTGGTTCTGCTTCTATAACTGCTTTGATTTCAAATCCACTATGAATTAATCCTATCAGAATCTGTGTCACATGGAGGTGGAAATGTTGTCTTTTCTGAAGAGGATATTTTGAACTGGATTGTATCACATACAAAAAGTGAATAAGACATTTGTACTAATGCAGGTGATGAATGCATGGTCATTTACCACCTGCATTTTTAAACCAGTGCTGTTTTAACCTGAACAAATGACAGGAGATCAGAAACAAGGAATAGAAAAATGCGTACAAGAATGCTGGTGGATATTGGTATGACAGTTCTTTTGATGCTGTTGATGGCTTCGGAACTGATAGGCAGAGCTGCCCATGAATGGATAGGTATGGCAATGTTTGTGCTGTTTATCATCCATCACATTTTTAACAGGAAATGGATGAATAATCTGTTTCATGGGAAATATACTGCTTATCGCCTTTTACAGACAATGAGTGCAGTTTTCGTATTTGCTGCAATGCCTGGATCGATGATCAGTGCACCACTTATTTCAAGAGAAGTGTTGTCTGTTCTGCCGATCAGTGAAGGACAAAACTTTGGCCGTACATTGCATATGCTTTCAGCCTATTGGGGATTCTTGTTTTTATCTTTTCACCTGAGGGTTCACTGGAACATGATTGTTGTTATGGCTGGCAGATTGTTTAAGAAAAAGTCAGTTATGCGTACAGTGTTAGTCCGCATGATAGTTGTTCTGGTTGCGGCATATGGCATCTATGCATTGTTTTACAGGACAATTCGGGATTATCTTTTCCTGCAGACCCAGTTCGTCTTCTTTGATTATGAAGAATCAATTGTATTCTTTTTTCTGGATTATCTTGCCATTATGGAATTGTTTGCCTTTATTGGGCATTATACGGGAAAGGCAGTGCGCAAATTGAAAGGCTGACTCTGCATATGAAATGAGTCAGTCCTTTTTTTCATTTCCTGTTAAGAATTTATCACAATGTGGGCAATATCCTTCAAAAGGCATTCTGTCCAGATATCCACTACAATAGGGGCAGCGATTATGCATGATGATGAAAATGATGGCAATTATTCCAACTACAAAGGCAGGAATGAAGATGAGCATATTCCGAAAAGCGATAGCTGCTATCACAAACAGGATGAAGATGAAGAATAATACAGCAAATACAAGATATGCTTCTTTTCTGGATCGTTTCATGTATGGTATTTCCTTTCTTCTTTGGGTGTCATACTCATCTGATTATTAACTCCAGACAGCAGAGAAAGCAAGAGCAGAAAAAGAAAACCGGACTCTCTAAAGAATCCGGTCATGCAGCGTTCCCGAGGTGATTCGAACACCCGACCTACCGCTTAGGAGGCGGTCGCTCTATCCAGCTGAGCTACGGAAACAGTTGTTGTGCAGAGATTATTGTAGAAAGTACCTCTCTAATTGTCAATTCATTGATGGGAAAGTTCGTGGTACAATAAGCGTATTATTCAGCGGAGGCGTATCATGAAAAAATATATTCTGATGATTGTACTTGCCGTATGTGGCATAGTTGGTCTTATTGCAACACTTCCGATCATTACAAAGATCCTTGTTGTGGTTGCCTGTATATTCGGTATTTTTGAAGTTGCCCAGATGAGTGACGAGTCATTTAAGAAATGAAGAAGAACAGCAATGTCCGCAGGGAACCTTCGTTTTCTTTTGGATTGGAAGAAGGAAAAATAAAGGAAGCAATTCTGGAAAACCGTTCGGATAACCTTTTGTTTACAGAAGATATTGAAGAAGATTTGTCACTGCACTCATTTCATGAATGCCGGTTTGATAAACTTGCATTTTTATCTGATGGGCAGGGATGTGAGTTTGCGGATGTGATCTTTGATCATTGCGATTTCTCCAATATCAGTTTTCCTGAAACGGTTTGCCGCAGGGTGGAATTTCACAATTGCCGTCTGACTGGGACAGATTTTACAAAGAGTGTTCTGGAAGATGTAATGTTTGACAGCTGTGAATGCAGTTATGCAAACTTCAGCAAGGCAAAGTTCAAACGGTGTTCCTTTCAGAATACCAGGTTTTTGGAAGGTGGATTTTCGGAATGTTCCTTTATGCATATGGACATTGATTCCTGTGATTTTACAGGTGCTGAGTTTTATGCAGCAACGATGAAAGGTCTTGATTTTTCCACCAGCAGAATCGATGGAATTCTTGTCAGTGCAAATGATCTCAGGGGTGTTATTGTCAATGAAGAACAGGCAGTTGCCTGTGCAAAGCTGTTTGGTATTGTGGTGAAATGAATATTTCACAAATTTTTCACAATTCATGCATCATTCTTCCATTATTTCTCATTATTATAAAGGCGTACCAGGAATAGTAATTATTCTTTCCCTCCCTTTATTATCAGGAATTAGGGGTCTGTGCCAGCAGATTCCTTTTTCTTTTACAGATAAAGTGACTGTTTTGTCTATGTACGCATGTATTGATTGAACATAAAATAGATTTGAATACTTGGAGGTGTTTATGCTGGATCTGATAGCAGTGATGTTTGGCGTTTCATTGGACGCTGCGGTATATATGATGCGGGTGGGGGCTACGGTAAGGTCTTTGACATGGAAGAAGAGACTGACATACAGTCTGATTTATACAGTGGTTACCTTCCTTGCGGTAGTGCTTGCCTATGGAATTGCTTTGTTTCTGGATGATACACCGTTTGCCGGAATGAAGTTTCTGTGTGCGGGAATAATCATTTTGTGTATGGGTATCATTCTTGTGATGAAGGGATTTCAAAGACATACATTTGAAGAAAAACTGGATCGCACATTCAGTGAAAAAAGAATGTTGAAAATAGCTGTCATCACCAATCTGGATATGGTTGTCAGCTGTATGAGTTTTGCTTTCATTGGTACATCACTTCCATTATTGCTCGTGACGGCTTGTGCTATGTCCTTTGTCATTACGCTTGCCTTTCTTTCCATCGGTTATACATCGGGTGCACCTCACCAGAAGGAAGTCAGTATTTGTGGTGGTGTATTGATGGTTGTGTTTGGTATCCTGATGCTTGTGAGGAGTTTCTGATGGCAAATATGGAAAGCCGCAGGGCAACAATGAAGTCAGCACTTGCCGAAAATCTTCGGGCATTGATGACAAGAAAGATGTATGAAAAGATCACAATCAAACAGATTTGTGATGAAACTGGTGTAATCCGTGCTACGTTTTATAACTATTTTGATGATAAATATGACTGCCTGAACTGGATTATCCATATTGATTTCTTCACCTGTGAATCATTACTGGAAAGTGCAGGCATACGGGAATATGCTGCCGCGCTATTGCATATTCTGGAAGAGGAAAGAGAGTTTTACCGGGCTGGTTATGGGGTTGTCGGGCAAAACAGCTTTCAGGAAATGGTCACAGAAAATCTTGCGGAAGTGTTGCGTGACTATTTTGCAAAGAAACGCAAAGAAGGTTTTATGTCCCATTACAGTGATGAACTCATTGCGGAATATTATGCTGGTGGTCTATCTCTTCTTGTGAAGAAGTTTGTCATGGCAAGAGAACACTGGTCTATTGCTGAAGCAAGACAGATGATAGTGGATCTTCTTGGACATTCTTTTTCAGAATATTTACAATAGTTATGGAGGAGATTGTTTTATGAATTCTGTGGATTTTGAAGAAAAACAGTTTTTTGCACGATGGTTCAAAATGCTTTTCATCATTATGATCATTTCGGTGATCGCTTCTATGATGGCAAGCGATATTGCAAGTGCATATATGCCTTCCCTTGTCATTGTGGGGAATATACTTGGTGTGATCACTTCTGCAGCCTATGCAATCGGTCTGATTGTCATGGCAAGATATAATGACCACTATAAAACTGCCGGTATGGCAAATCTGCTGGCAATGCTTTCTTCTGCTGCGCTTATGGTCAGTGGTGATATCATTGACCATACAATGAATACGACATTTTCCATTATCCTGCTATTTCTGACGATCTTTGCGACATTCATGGAATTTACAGGTCATGTGGAGGTGACGCGTAACCGTTTTGGGAAATTGTCACAGCAGTGGTCAACATTATGGAAGTGGACACTTGCAGCATATGTTGTCCAGCTTGTCAGTGCTGTGATTCTGTTTATTTCCATTGATATTGCGGCAATATTGATTCTCATCTATGCACTGATTGTTCTTGTGACAGGTGTTCTGAAGGTTATCATGTTGTATCGTACCGCATCATTCTATGCAAATTGACGACAAGAAAAGAGACTGTAACGGGTTGTTGCAGTCTCTTGCTTTTTCAGCTGAATGTTACATATTCCTGTTCTGGTTTCTGGTAGTGGGCAATTCCCTTTGCATACAGTACAAGGGTGGTTGTGCCATTTTCCATTTCGACCGGTTTTAGTGTACCGGTAACTTCTACCCAGTCACCAATTTTCATTTCCCAGATCTTTACGCCTGTTACGGTGATGCCACAAAGGCTTGTGTCCTGTTCACAACATACCATGGCACGTCTTCCCAGGATGAATGTCTGGTGGAGGTTGGGAATATCTTCCGCATAATAACCGCGCAGGATGACATCCTTACCGGCATATTTCATCGGGTTTTCTACCGCATCCATATACCATAGACCATAGTCATCATCTTTGATATCAATGACTGGCGCATTGAGGTCGAAGGGAAGTAATCCCTGTTTCATTTCCACCTGTTCACCAAAGGCACCTTCATAGAAGATGTTGGCAGCACGGTTGATGGCTTTGATGTTGCCTCTCAACATGCGGGCATCCGTGTCTTCTGTACAGCGGTTGATGATAACCGTATCCGAATAGCGAAGCTGTTCATAGAGCAATGAACGCATGGCATTGATATAGAGTTCAAAGGTTGTCGCATCGACGGTAGAAAGAATCTGTACCAATGGCCAGTAATGCGGCATGCCATTCAGAACGAATTCCGGGATGGGCATTGTACCGTTCCATTCAATCATGACCATGGAAGGGTGGTAAATGGTATCGAGTTCCTGAATGCGTTCGGTAGTGAGTTCTTCTGCCTTTTCCATATATTCTACAAACAGGTTATGGGAGTCACGGAAGGCTTCATCATATTCCACTTCACCTTGTTCAAAGCAGAGAAGTAATGTTCTGCCTACACCTTCCATGAACTGTTCATCAGACAATGTATCTTTGATCAGGGTTGTCTTCCCTGAATCAAGAAAGCCTGTAAAAAGATAAACAGGGCAGGCCATCAATGTACTCCAAAGAGCTCTTTCAAAAGCTCAACATCTACTTTTTCACCAATGACGGTAATCAGACCTGTATAAGCAGGTGATCCTTTGCGGATGTCGATGTCACCTGGCACATAGTCAAAGAACAACCAGCCACCATTCTTGTCAGGGACAATACCCTTGGCACGGACGATGTTTTCACCAAGACCTTCAAGTGCTGTTTTGATTTCACTTTCATCATAGTGGTTGATGGTTTCAATACCGACTGAGTCAAATACTTCATCCGCATCATGTCCATGGTGATGATGGTGATGGTGGTGTTCATGATCATGTTCCTCTTCACCAAGGTGAATGCGGTTGCCTTCACTTAAACCTTTATTTGCCTCTTCACGACGCTTCTTGTCATGTTCGTGCTTTTCATCATGGTGATGATGGCATTCACATTCTTCATGGTCGTGATCATGGTGGTGATGGCACTCACATTCTTCATGATCGTGGTCATGATGGTGATGACACTCACATTCTTCATGGTGATGATGTTCATGTTCTTCTTCAAGACCTTCAGGGAAGCCATCGCTGGAACCTTCCATCGCTTCGAAGATGACATGACCATCCAGTTCATCCCATGGTGTTGTGATGATACGTGCTTCCGGATTGAGTTCGTGGATGATAGCAGTATCTTTTTCCAGAACTTCAGGTGAAACCATCTGTGTTCTGGAAAGAATGACACAGGCAGCTGTAGAAATCTGATCATCAAAGAACTCGCGGAAGTTCTTGTGGTAGA
This sequence comes from uncultured Erysipelotrichaceae bacterium, assembly GCA_949289855.1. Classification (GTDB taxonomy): domain Bacteria; phylum Bacillota_I; class Bacilli_A; order Erysipelotrichales; family Erysipelotrichaceae; genus Bulleidia. The sequence continues at coordinate 639 of CASEPS010000073.1, read as the reverse complement.
TAGCGCATCTCTTTGCGTCCACAACAGTGCTGTAACTGTTGAGGGTGAGTCCTTCTACACTTTTGACAATGGCAAGAATGTCAGAAAGCTTGCCTACGCCAGATGGTTCAATGACAATGCGGTCAGGGTTGTATTCTTTACATACCTTGTGCAGTGCTTCCTGGAAGTCTCCCTGTAATGTACAGCAGATACATCCACCATTGACTTCATTGACAACAATGCCTGCTTCTTTGAGGAAGCCGCCATCGATGCCAATTTCACCAAATTCATTTTCGACAAGAACCATCTTTTCTCCATCGAATACATCTTTAATCAGTTTTTCAATCAGTGTTGTCTTGCCAGCACCGAGAAAACCGGATATTACATCAACTTTTGTCATATTGGTTTGTACTCCTTTATTCCGATTTATATTATAGTCTTTGTGTCAAATGGGAAAAGAAAAATGCCTCCGCAACCGCATAATTCATGCTGTAAGAAATAGTATTGCGACTTTTTTTGATGAAAAAGTGAGGAAAATCCCCATTTCCGGAAATAAGAATAAGTGAAAGGAGGCTGCTATGAATAAAAAAGAGCGGTTGGAATATGAAAAGATACTTCGTGACCTCACCATGATGAGTGACACCTTTTCTGCTGAGATTT